>RFSU01000007.1 GCA_009923795.1 Sphingomonadaceae bacterium | reverse complement strand
GTGCACATCAGCTCGGTTGAGCAGGCAGGCCTTGCTGGCCTCGCTGAAGGTCAGCCACTTGGCTATACATTGGTTGATCGGGGCGGAAAGATTTCCGCCACGGATCTCGTCATTGAGGGTGATCCCCTGCCAGTGGAAGAGCGCGCACCGCGTCAAGACCGGTTCGGCGGCGAAAGCCGCGGCGGCGGTGGCGGCTTTGGTGACCGTCCTGCCCGCGTTCAGCGGACACTGACCGGCGAAAGCGCGTCGGGTACGGTGAAGTTCTTCAATTCCATGAAGGGCTTTGGCTTTATCCAGCGCGACGATGGTCAGCCAGACGCATTTGTTCATATCTCAGCTGTTGAGCGCGCCGGAATGGGCACGCTGAACGAAGGGGATCGCGTGAAGTTCGACGTTGAAGTCGACAATCGCGGCAAGAACTCGGCCGTGAACCTCTCTCAGTCTGACTAGACTGGGCGTTGCAGACCAGCAGAAAAAGGGGCGGTGCCTTCGCGGGCGCCGCCCTTTTTCTATGCACTACGCAGCGGCGCGCAGATGCTTTCCCATGATGAGCTTGAGGACGAAGAAGCACAGGCCGGAAAATGCTTGCCGGCTGATCTGATGCCGCGAAATGATAGCTTTGAAGGCTGAAACAAAGGTCTTGGGTGATAAGGGGCTGCGTCCTGCTTGACAAAAGCGGCATCCTCCCTCATTGGCCGCCCCTTACCGCGCTTGCGCGCGATTCCGTCTTCAACAGTTACGAAAGTCTACTGGGCCATGGCCAAGCCGACCACTGTCAAAATCAAGCTCGTGAGCTCGGCCGATACGGGCTTCTTCTACGTTACGAAGAAGAACCCCCGGACCCAGACCGAAAAGCTGTCCTTCCGCAAATATGATCCCGTCGTGCGCAAGCATGTCGATTTCAAGGAAGCAAAAATCAAGTAATTGGTCGCACCGCTTTACAGCGGTGCCGTCATGCCCATCGTATCTTCAATGCTTTGCATAAAGGCATGGAGGATGATGGGCTTTGACACAAAGGCGTCTGCACCCGCTTGGCGGATGCGGTCTTCTTCTGCTTTGGCGGCATAGGCCGTGACGGCCATGATGGGGATGCGCTTGAGCATGTCATCGTTCTTGAACAAATGGATGAGATCTAAGCCGCTGATATGCGGCATGTGAATATCCAGAACAATCAAATCGGGAGTCATGCTGCGTGCATGGTCAAGCGCCAGTCGCGCATCGCGTACCGGATCGACCAAAAAGCCATTGGCTTTCAGCAAATCACAAAAGAGTTTGAGGTTGAGTTCGTTGTCCTCGACAACAAGCACCCTTTTTGCCACCGCAAGACCTCGCATTATTTCGGATCGTGATAGCTTATGGCCCTAGGCCCCACAAATGAACTCGACGTCACAACTGCGGCCATTGCCGCCCTTGGCTGGATCTTATCCGATGATCGGCGGGCAGAGCGGTTTCTGGCTTTGACTGGTTTTTCCCCGGATGATTTGCGCGCGCGATTGGCAGAGGCGGGCGTGCATGATGCGGTCCGGATGTTTTTAGAGGGGCATCAGCCAGATTTATTGGCCTGTGCCGAGGCTATTGGCGTATCGCCGACACTCTTGTTACCACCGCCTAGGGAGAATTGGGCATGAGCCGCAGACCACTTTTGGTGACTGATTGTGATGAGGTTCTCCTCCACATGGTGGTGCCCTTTGCCCAATGGGTGGATGAGGCGCACCATGTGCATTTCGACCTCGACAGCGGGGATTTCGTCAACGCCCTGCGCCACAAAGTATCGGGTATTGCCCTGGGCCATGAAGAAATTTGGCCCCTGCTGCGCGGCTTTTTTGCGACGGAAATGCATCGCCAGTATCCGATTGACGGGGCGATTGAATCGGTTCAGGCGCTGGCCGAGCAGGCGGATGTTGTCGTCCTCACCAACTTGCACGATCATGAGCGGGATGGCCGGATTGACCAACTGCGTGCCGTCGGGGTGGAGTTTCCGGTCTTCACCAATCAGGGGGGCAAGGGGCCGCTGCTGAAACAGATTATCGCCGATTTTAATCCGACCGTCACTGTGTTCGTTGATGACCTTGGGCATAATCACGCATCGGTTGCAGAACATGTGCCCGATGTCTGGCGGTTGCATATGGTGGGGGAGCCGCGCCTCGCGCCGCGCATCATTGCGCACCCAACGGCGCATGCGCGCATTGACGATTGGGCAACGGCGCGCCACTGGATAGCTGAGAAATTTGAAGGAGGCCTTCCCCATGGGCAATGACACCGACACCCCTGAAGCCCGTCTTGCCGCGCTCGGCATTATCTTGCCAGAGCCAGCTGCGCCGATTGCGTCCTATGTGCCCAGCGTCGAAGTGGGGGGCGTGATCTATATTTCGGGTCAGCTGCCTTTTGTGGATGGCGTCGTTATGACGGGGCGTCTTGGGGAAGACCGGGATGTGGCGTTCGGGCAGGCCGCGGCGCGTGCGTGTGGGATTATGCTGGTCGCGCAAATGAAGGCAGCGCTCGGATCGCTGGATCGCGTGGCGCGCATTGTGAAGCTGGGCGTGTTTATCAGCTCGGCCGGGACGTTTACGGATCAGCCCCTGGTCGCCAATGGCGCGTCTGACCTGATGATTAATGTCTTTGGCGATCTGGGCCGCCATGCGCGCTCCGCAGTCGGCGTGCCGGTTCTGCCGCGCGGTGCCGCTGTTGAGATTGATGCCATTGTCGCGGTTCGGCCTGCCTGAGACCATGAGGGCCGCCGCGCGTCGATTGGCTGAGCAACAGCCATGACCACCCCGGACGCGGGGGGCAAAGACATATTGGCGCGGTTGGAAGAGGGCGTTGCCGCACTTGCAAGCGACGCGTGGGATCGGTGCGCCGGGCCAATTAATCCTTTTCTCAGCCACGCCTTTCTGGCGGCCTTAGAGGTATCTGAAAGCGTTGGGCCGGAGACAGGCTGGCAGCCCGTGCCCATCTGCATCGACGGTGCCGATGGCCAATTGGCAGGCGCGCTGCCCGCCTATCTGAAAAGCCATAGTCAGGGTGAATATGTCTTTGACCATGGCTGGGCCGATGCTTGGCACCGGGCCGGGGGCAATTATTACCCAAAGCTTCAGATCGCGGTGCCCTTTACGCCCGTTCCCGGCCCACGCCTTTTGACGCAGGATCCCGCACTTCAGAGCCAGCTGATTGCCGCCGCCGAAGCCTTAACCGTGCAGAACGGCTTGTCGTCTGCCCATGCGACTTTTGTGGAGGCAGACCAGCTTGATCTGTTTCGCGCCGCAGGTTGGCTGGTTCGCGAAGGCATTCAATATCATTGGTTTAATCAGGGCTATCGCGACTTTGATGATTTTCTGGACGCGCTATCGTCCCGCAAGCGCAAGGCCATCCGTAAGGAACGCGCAACGGCGCAAGCGGGGCTTGTGATCCATAGCCTTCGGGGCGCAGACATCACCGAACGCCATTGGGATGCCTTTTGGCATTTTTATCAGGATACGGGCGCGCGCAAATGGGGCCAGCCCTATCTGGAACGGTCGTTCTTCTCTCTCATCGGCGAGACGATGGGGGATCAGCTGCTGCTCTATATGGCAGAGCGCGATGGCAAACCCATTGCGGGCGCGCTGAACTTCATTGGGCAAGAGGCGCTTTTTGGTCGCTATTGGGGCTGCAGTCAGGATGTGCCCTTTCTGCATTTTGAGCTGTGCTATTATCAGGCCATCGAAACAGCAATTGCCCTCGGCCTGCAGCGCGTGGAAGCGGGCGCGCAAGGGGAACATAAGCTTGCCCGCGGCTATGTCGCAACGCCCACATGGTCGGCGCATTATCTTCCTGATCCGGGATTTCGCTCGGCCGTTGCCGATTTTCTGCGCCGTGAACAGGCAGCAGTCGAACGCCAAATTGCGTTTCTGGATGAGGTGACGCCGTTTAAGAAAATTGTCTAGCTGACCAGATTAATTTTGAGGCGTGACCGCGAGATTATCAATCAGCCGCGCCTTGCCTATTTGGGCGGCCGCCACAATGCGCGCCGGGCGATCCAGATGCAGCAGCGGCGCCAACGTCACGGCATCAACAAGTGCTACATAATCGACCGAGGCAAAGCCCGCCTTCTCAAGCGCAGGGCCGATTTTTCTCAGAACAGCATCAATTGGCTGGCCCGCCTCAATGGCTTTTGCGGCAGTGCCCAGCGCCCGTGGCAGGGCGACGGCCGCGATACGTTCCTCTGGCGTCAGATAGGCATTGCGAGAGGAGAGGGCGAGGCCATCTTCCTCGCGCTGGGTGGGGAAGCCGACAATGTCGATATCCATATCAAGGTCTGCGACCAGCCGCCGGATGATGGCCAGTTGCTGCCAATCCTTCTCCCCAAAAAGGGCAAGGTCTGGCCGCACCTGATTCAACAGCTTTGCAACGACAATCGCAACGCCATCAAAATGGCCGGGGCGAGCCGCACCACAGAGCTGGTCTGGCAAATCGGCAATGCGGATATGGGTGGCAAAGCCCTCTGGGTAGACCTCATCGACGCTGGGCATCCAGAGCAGATCAACACCCGCTGCCTCCAGCTTGGCTGCGTCGGCGTCGGCGCGCCTTGGATAGGCCTCAAAATCTTCATTCGGGCCGAACTGGCGTGGGTTGATGAAGATAGAGACGACAACGTGATCCGCCCGCCGCTTTGCCTCTGCCACCAAAGCCAAATGGCCGTCGTGCAGCGCGCCCATTGTCGGCACGAGTGCCACTGTCTCTCCCCGGGCACGCAAGCCCTTCAGAGCATCTTTCAGAGTGGCACGATCATGGATGGTTTGCACGGCTGTTCCTGCACGGTTAGGAAGGGTTGCTGCCTCTAGCGATTCTGGGGGCCGCGAATCAAGGAAGGATAGCACCAAGTCCATGTCCGGGGAAAAGCCGCACATCATCGTCTTCGCCAATGAAAAGGGCGGGTCCGGCAAATCGACCACGGCGGTGCACACCGCCGTTGCCCTTTGTGTGTCCGGCCATCAGGTCGCGGCGCTTGATCTCGATACCCGGCAAAAGACATTGGCCCGCTATCTTGAAAATCGCGAAGCCACGGTGCGCAGGCGCGGCGCAACGCTCGATGTGCAGCGCTATGCGGTGCTTGATCAGATGACTGAAGAGGCGCTGGACACGACCATTGCGGCGCTTGGCGCCGGACAGGATTTTCTGATTATCGACACGCCGGGCCGCGATGATCCTGTGGCCCGCGCTGCTATTGCCCGCGCCGATACAATTGTGACGCCGATTAATGACAGCTTTGTCGATCTCGACCTGATTGGGCAGGTTGATGCCGAAAGCTTTCGGGTCAGCAAGCCAAGCTTTTACGCTGAATTGATTTGGGATTTGCGCAAAGTGCGCGCGCAGACGGACGGGGCAACGGTGGACTGGGTGGTGCTGCGCAATCGCCTGCAACATCTGGATGCGCATAATATGCGTCGGGTCGGGGCGGCCCTTACCGAATTGTCAAAGCGTGTCGGCTTTCGCACGGTTCCGGGCCTCAGTGAGCGGGTGATTTATCGCGAGCTTTTTCCCAAAGGCCTGACTTTGCTCGACAAGAAGGAGTTGGGGGGCTTCTCTGTCAGCCATGTCGCCGCGCGGCAGGAATTGCGGGAAATGATTTCCGCCTTCGCTTTGCCGACGAATGAGGCAACTCAGAGGGAATTGGCCTTTTTATGATCAAGTTTCTGCTTTTTGTCGCTGTCGTTGGGATCATCATCTGGGCCTGGCGGGGGGCTTTGACTCCAAAGGGCAATATGACCGTGGAAGAGGCTGCGCGGCTTTTGGGCGTGGATGAGGCGGCGGACGCTGCAACCATTGCCGACGCCCATCGTCGCCTGATCCAAAAGGTGCATCCCGATGCCGGTGGTAGTGCCGATCTCGCCGCACAAGTGAACCAAGCGCGTGATGTTCTGCTGGCGCGGATAGAGCGTTAACCTCGCTCATCTCCTTTTCCCCATTTGCGCGTTGATTTGCCCCCTAGGCTTGGGCAAGGGGCGCATGACTAGAAAATAGGGCATTCTCAATATGGCGCATCAGTTTCACTCCACGTCTCTGCGGGAATATGACATTCGCGGCGTTTTCGGCACGACGCTGACCGAAGACGATGCTTGGGCGATTGGCCGCAGCTTTGCGACCATTGTCCGCCGTGCAGGCGGCAAGACCGTGGCTGTGGGCTATGACGGGCGTTTATCCTCGCCCATGCTGGAAGCCGCCTTGATCCGCGGATTGACGGAAACCGGGGCTGATGTGGTGCGCGTTGGCCTAGGGCCAACCCCCATGCTCTATTATGCCGAGGCCGTATTGGATGAGGTCGATGGCGGAATTCAGATAACTGGCAGTCATAATCCCCCCGACTATAATGGCTTCAAGATGGTCCAACGCTCTGGGCCGTTTTTCGGCAGCGATATTCAGCATATTGGGGCTTTGGCCGCCGCTGGGGATTGGGAAAGCGGGCAGGGTCATGTCCGCGACCACGCGATTTTCGATCACTATGTCGACCGGCTGGTTGAGGGGTTTTCTGGGCAAGCCTTCCGCATCGGCTGGGACGCTGGAAATGGTGCTGGGGGGGAAGTCCTCCAGGCGCTCGTCAAGCGTCTGCCGGGCGAACATCATCTGCTGTTCGCAGATATTGATGGCACTTTTCCCAATCATCACCCTGACCCTACGGTTGAGGCTAATTTGGTCGATTTACGCCGTCTCGTCGCGGACAAGAAGCTCGATTTCGGAGTGGCTTTTGATGGCGATGCCGACCGCGTTGGCGCGATAGATGGGGAAGGCCGCGTGGTGTGGGGGGATCAGCTTCTCTCCATATTGGCGGAACCTGTTTTGAAGGAATTGCCGGGGTCCACGATCATTGCCGATGTGAAGGCAAGCCAGGCTCTCTATGATCGCATCGCAGAATTGGGCGGAACGCCCTTGATGTGGAAGACGGGCCATAGCCTGATCAAGGCGAAGATGAAGGAAGTAGACTCCCCACTCGCAGGGGAAATGTCCGGCCACATCTTCTTCAAGCACCGCTGGTACGGCTTTGACGACGCCATTTATGCCGCCATCCGCCTGATTGAGGCAGTGAGCGAATTGGGCGGCTCCTTAACGGCGCTCCGGTCCGCCATGCCCGCGATGATCAATACGCCCGAATTGCGCTTTCAGGTCGATGAAAGCCGGAAATTCGCGGTTGTTGATGAAGTGCTCGCCCGGCTCGAAGCCGAAAGGGCTGATGTCAACCGGACCGATGGCGCGCGCGTCAACACGGCAGACGGATGGTGGCTACTGCGCGCCTCAAATACGCAAGATGTGTTGGTCGCACGTGCGGAAGCCAAGGATGAGGCGGGGCTCGCCCGCCTGATGGCGCAAATCGATGCCCAATTGGCTGCATCAGGCTTGGTGCGGGGCGAGTCCGTCGGGCATTAAATAACGCGGGTATGGCGGTGGGGCGCTGCGCGTGCCAAGGCGGCGATACGCGGACGGACGATGCCAATGCCCAAATTGCCCTGCCCATAATCGGCGACCAGCTCTTCTGTGTCATGCGCAACCTTCAACTCATCCCAAAATCGGTGAACCTCAATTTCCGGATCAAAGCGATTGGGAATGACATCGTGCAGCGCAATAAAGCCGTCCGCAGCCAGCAACGGTGAATAGAGCGTGTAATCGCGCCTTACCCCTTCATAGCTGTGATCTGCATCGATCATCAAAATGTCGATCGGCCGCCCATTGAGGAGCCGTTCAATCGTGCGGCGCGTCTGATCCAGATGGGAATCGGCCCGCACCAGATGGAGCTTCTGCCCGGCTTTTGCGAATTTGCGATACAGGCCTTCCTTCCATCTTGGATAGCCGCCGCCATTGCGGCCATAGGGCAAATCAAGGCTGATGATCGTCGCATTCTCAGCCGCATGTTGGCAAAAAAGGAAGAGCGTGCCCCCCTTTGCTGTCCCGATTTCAACAATGACTTGCGGCCTTTTGGCGCGCACGCGCTTCATCAGTTCGCTGATTTCCCAAGGGTTTTGCAGCGGGCGGATCGCGCCGCCGCTTTCGGTCATGGTGAAGGTCACAAGCTTATCGGTGTCGCTGGAAAAGGCCCGTTCTCCCAGCAATTTGGACATGCGCCCGGCCCCCACCCAATCACGCAGATTTTTGATCTGATAGTTGAGATAGGCAAGGCGGTTGATGAACGCGACGGCCTTACCCTCGCGGCGCATCTGCCGCAGTCGGGTTTTCAAGGATGCCAGCATGCTTTCCTCCGAACGGATGACATGCCCGCAGAGCTAACACAGCCGCACGTCGCGCCCTCGTGAAACATTGGTCATCTTGGCCGATCAAGCAGTCCCCTTTTTTGCTGGAGTTACAGGGCCTCGCCAGTGCACATGGGCCTGTGCTCACTTTGCCCGCCCCGATTGACCAATGGTTTGCCGCCCGCGGGTGGCAGCCCCGCCGCTATCAACTGGATATGACGGAGGCCTTTCAGCAGGGCGAACATGCCCTGCTGGTGGCCCCCACGGGTGCGGGCAAGACGCTCGCTGGGTTTCTGGCAACGCTGGCGGATTTGGCCCTGTCGCCGTCTGAGGGGCTGCACACGCTCTACATTTCCCCGCTCAAGGCCTTGGCCGTGGATGTGAAGCGCAATTTGCTTCAGCCGATTGAGGAGATTGGCCTCAACATTCGGGTTGAAACGCGCACGGGCGATACGCCGTCGGATCGCAAAGCCCGCCAGCGCGCCCGACCGCCACATATTCTGCTCACAACGCCGGAAAGCCTCAGCCTGCTTTTGTCCTACCCGGAAAGTGCGGAGATGTTCGCCGGGCTGAAGCGTGTCATCATTGATGAAGTCCATGCCTTTGCGACCGGCAAACGGGGTGATCTTCTGACATTGGCGCTCGCCAGACTGCAGGCCAGCGCCCCCCAAATGTGCCGAGCGGCCTTGTCGGCAACAGTGGCAGAGCCAGAGCTGTATCTGGACTGGCTTTCCCCCGCGCGACACCCTGTGCGGTTGGTCATCGGAGATCCGGGCGCGCCGCCTGCGCTGAGCATTTTGGTGCCGGAAGATCGCGTGCCCTGGGCCGGGCATAGCGGTGCCTATGCCGTGCCGCAGGTGATGGCCGAAATTGAGGCGCACCAGACGACCTTGATCTTCTGCAACACGCGCGGCCTGTGTGAGCTGATCTTTCAAGAATTATGGCGCGCCAATGCGCAAAAGCTACCCATTGGCATTCATCATGGCAGCCTAGATATCGAAGCGCGGCGCAAGGTGGAAAATGCCATGGCCCAAGGGCAATTGTGCGCCCTTGTGGCCACCGCCAGCCTCGATCTGGGTGTGGATTGGGGCAATGTCGATTGTGTGATTCAGATGGGCGCGCCCAAAGGATCATCGCGACTGATTCAACGCATTGGCCGTGCAAATCATCGGCTGGATGAGGCGTCAGAGGCGATCCTCGTCCCGGGCAACCGCTTTGAATATCTCGAGGCGCTGGCCGCATGGGATGCGATCCGGGAAGGGGTGTTGGATGGCGCTCCGTTTCAGCCGGGAAGTCTCGATGTTCTGGCCCAGCATATCATGGCTTGCGCTTGTGCTGCGCCCTTTGACGAAGCTGTGATGCTGGAGGAGATCAGGACCGCCCGGCAATATGAGCATCTCTCAGAAGAGACATTTTCTAGGCTGCTCGATTTCATCGCAACCGGGGGCTATGCCCTGCGCGCTTATGATCGGTTTCGCCGTCTGGTGAAGGGCAAGGATGGCCTTTGGCGCGTCACCCATCCCCAATTCATCGCGCAGTATCGGCTGAATGCCGGGATTATCGTGGATACGCCCATGATGGAGGTGCGCTTTAAGAACGGGCGTCGGCTGGGCCAGTTGGATGAGTATTTCGGGGCCATGCTGGCGCCGGGGGATTGCTTCTTCTTTTCGGGCATGAGCCTTGAGGTCGAACGCACCGACGCCACAGGCCTGACGGTGCGCGCGACCAGCAAAAAGGCACAGATCCCCAGCTATATGGGCGCACGCATGCCGCTCACCACCCATTTGGCAGAGCGTGTCCGCCAGTTTCTATTCGACCGCAAAAGCTGGGCAAGGTTCCCGGCGGATGTGAGGGAGTGGCTCGAGATGCAGGCCCGCGTCTCCACCTTGCCCGCGCCGGGTGAATTGCTGGTGGAGAGTTTTCCGCATGAAGAAATGCACTATCTCGTCCTCTATAGCTTTGAGGGCTGGAATGCGCACCAATCGCTCGCGATGCTGCTGACGCGGCGCATGGAGGCGCAGGGGATGCACCCCATAGGCTTTGTCGCCAATGACTATTGCTTTGCGATCTGGAGCCTTGAACCAGTCGAGGATCCCGCTGCCTTGCTCTCCCCGGATATCTTGACTGACGAATTTATCGACTGGGTGGAAAACTCCGCGCTGCTCAAGCGCGCCTTTCGCGAAGTTGCGGTGATTGGCGGTCTGGTGGAGCGCCAAATCCCCGGAAAGCGCAAAACAGGGCGGCAGGTGACCTTTTCAACCGACCTGATTTACGATGTGCTGCGCCGTTATGAGCCGGATCATCTGTTGATGGAGGCCGCCTGGGCAGACGCCCGAACGCGGATGACGGATGTGGGCCGACTTGGGGCTTTGCTGGACCGTGCGGCAGGCACGATGGTGCATAAAAAGCTGTCGCGGATCAGCCCTTTGGCGGTGCCGGTCATGGCCATTGTCGGCCGCGAGACGGTGGCGCAGGGCGCGTCCGACGATCGAATCTTGTTCGAGGCAGAGGCTCTTGGCATCGCCGCCATGACGCCCAATCCTCCTGACACGACTCAATTGCCGCGCGCCTAGGGTGTGATATGGTCCCGCAAGGCTCGATCCATCGACAGCCTGAGGAGAGTAGGATGCGTATATTAGCCTTGGTCGCCGCAATGATGCTCCCGGCCATGGCTGTCGCAGAGCCGGGTGATACCGGGCTGCAAACATCTGCGCCGACACGAGAGGAAGCGATTATTTCCTCTGGAGCAGATGCGGCCTTTCGGATGACCGTGCCTGTGATGGTCAACGGCCAAGGGCCATTTCATTTCGTTATCGATACAGGCGCGGACAGAACCGTCATCTCCCGCGAGACGGCGGATCAATTGGCCCTTCCCCAAGCGGGCACAAACCGCCTTCACGCCATGGGCGGCGCGGGTCAGGTCAAGATGGTGAAGGTTGATCAATTGCAAATGTCCAATCGCACGACAAAGCATCTGAAATTGGCCGCCTTGCCGCGTCAATATCTTGGTGCAGACGGTCTGTTGGGCTTGGATAGCCTGAAAGGCCAACGCATCGTGATGGATTTCAAGGCGGGGACGATGACGCTTCAGCCTGCCGAAACGTCCGACGCCTCCTTGCCAGATGGTGCCGACTTAATTGTCGTCACCGCACGAACGCGGCTTGGTCAGTTGGTGCTCGCCGATGCCGATGTGAATGGCGAAAAGGTCTGGGTCATTGTCGATACAGGTGCCCAGAACAGCGTGGGGAATAGTCGGCTGCGTCGGCTCTTGCTGTCGCGCAATCCCAAGGCGACTGTGACACCAATTGAAATGATTGACGTTCTGGGGCGGAGGTTCCCCGGCGACTATACGATTGTAAATCGGGTGCGGATTGGCGGCGTTCTCATGGGCAATGCGGCCATCGCCTTTGCCGATGCCCACCCTTTCAAGCTGTTCGGCCTCGACAAAAAGCCCAGCATGCTCCTTGGCATGGAGGGGCTGCGCAGTTTTGAACGGGTCTCAGTCGACTTTTCGACGAAAAAGGTCACGTTCCTGCTGCCCAAAGCGACGACCAAGCCCTAATCTAGATCAGGCGTGGTGGCTCCCGCCACTTGCGCGCACGCTTCGTTCCTCGCCATTTTCAATGACGACCATCGTGCCTTGCGGCAGGCTGGGGGCGATTGGCGCGCCCCAGCGCGGCTCGACGGGGAGGCTGCAGAGCAGACCGCGCAGCACGCGGCTCGACATGCCGTGCATGATGACCAGACGATCCCCCTCAAAATCGGACGTATCCTCGATCCAATGGGTCAGGCGAGCGGCGATCTCATCATACCATTCGCCATTTGGCGCACGCACGCTGAATAGACTGCTCTCCTCATCGAGAATTGGGCCCATTTCGTCCATGATTTCGGCATAGGTGCGCCCCGCCCAATCCCCCACGCTGATTTCATATAGGCGTGGATCATGCAGCGCCTCGTGCCAATCATGCCCGATATGCTCTGCAATAACGGCCAAAGTCTGCAAGGCGCGCCCAGAGGGGGATGACCACATTTTCAAGCGTGTGTCCGGGCCAATCCAGCTGGAAAGCGCGGCCCCCATGGCATCGGCCTGGGCAAAACCAGTGCGTGTCAGGGGCGTGTCCCGCTTATCGCCCTGCATCCGCTTGGCAAAGTTGAACACGGTCTCGCCATGGCGAGCGATGAAGATGCGGCCCTTGAGTGTCATGCCGCTGCTTTTCCCATAAAATTCTCAAAGCGCAAGCCAAAGGCGGGGGTTGCCGCGCCCGCGGATTTTGTCCATGACTGTGCAACATCTACAAGGCCGACTCTTCAATCGGCTGAAAGTCCAGTTTCGGGGGTTTTTTAATGAAGGCGACGATCGAACGCGCAAATCTGCTGAAGAGCCTTGGGCACGTCCAATCGGTCGTGGAGCGTCGGAACACGATTCCGATCCTCTCCAATGTCCTGATTGAGGCCAGTGCCGATGGCACGATCCGCCTGATGGCGACCGATCTTGATCTTCAGGTCAATGAGGCGCTTGAGGCGGTGAGCGTGGAAACGCCGGGTGCGACCACGGTGTCTGCCCACACGCTGTTCGATATTGTGCGCAAGCTGCCGGAAGGCACGCAGGTGTCGTTGACCGCAGCCGATGGCAAGATGCAGGTGGTGGCCGCGCGGTCGCGCTATAGCCTGAACACGCTGCCGCGTGACGACTTCCCGATCATTGCCGAAGGCGATCTGCCGACCCGCTTTGAACTGCCAGCAGCGGCCCTGCGTCAGATTATCGACAAGACACGCTTTGCGATTTCGACCGAAGAAACCCGCTATTATCTCAATGGTATTTTCTTCCACGTCTCGGATGATGGCCAGCCCGTTTTGAAGGCAGCGGCGACCGATGGTCACCGTCTGGCCCGCGTCACCATTCCGCGCCCGGAAGGGGCAGAGGGCATGCCGGATATCATCGTGCCCCGCAAATGCGTGGCAGAGCTGCGCAAGCTGCTCGATGAAGTCGAAGGCACGGTGGAAGTTACCTTGTCAGCGACCAAGATCCGCTTTGGTCTCGGCACAGCGGTGCTGACATCCAAGCTGATCGACGGGACATTCCCGGATTACAGCCGCGTCATCCCCACTGGGAATGACAAAATCCTGCGGATTGACCCCAAGAGCTTCATGGCGGGCGTCGACCGCGTGTCGACCATTGCGTCGGACAAGACTCGTGCGGTGAAGATGGCGCTGGAGCCGGATCGTATCACTCTGTCGGTCACATCGCCTGAAAATGGCACGGCGGCCGAAGAAGTGCCGGGCGAATATTCCGCCGACGCCTTCGAAATTGGCTTTAATGCCCGTTACCTGATGGACATTTTGGGCCAGATCGAAGGCAATAGCATCGAAGTGCACCTTGCCGATGCGGCGGCTCCGACCTTGCTTCGGGAAAATGACAAGTCGGATGCGTTGTACGTTTTGATGCCGATGCGGGTCTAATCGTTCATTACAGGCCTGCGCCCCGCTTTGGCGGGGTGAAGAGCCTGTTGAGCATACGCCGGGCGGCGGACAGCAACAGCGCCGCCCCCGCAATCAGGACAAGCGCGACAAGCCCCGCAAGCGCGGGCTGATGCAGCACCAGAAACAACAATCCCCCCACAACCACATCCTCGCCCGTTGAAACGGCTATATTGCTAAAGGGCTCTGGGCTGGCATTGACGATCGCGCGCGTGCCGGCTTTGGCGCTATGCGCAAAAAGGGCCGCACTCCCGCCCAAAAGCAGCGCGACGATTTGCCAAACACTGTCTGATGGGTCGACAAGGGCGAGCGCAATCAACGCGCCACCAATTGGACGGATGGCGGTGTGCACGCTGTCCCAAAGCGAATCGAGCCAAGCGACTTTATCGGCGCAGAATTCAGCCATCAGGCCAATGGCGGCAGCTCCCATCACCCAGGGATTGGCCAGCAGTTGCAGCCCGCTTGCATGAACAGGCGCGTCAATCAGGCCAAAATGCATCGCCAATCCGGCCCCGAAAACGCACAGATAGAGACGCCATCCGGCGAGCAAGCTGAGGCTGGCGGCCAAGCCCAGAAGATCGATCATCGCCATCAAAGCCGTCCTTTATCATTTTGGCGCGGTTGTCGCTTGTCGATACGCCGCGTGTGGTTCAAGACATAGGCGGAACAAGATAAAATGCGAAATGGAGAGCGGATCGGTGACAGTGGAAAAGGTGGATATGGGAGAGATGGTTCCCGCCATCCCCGCAGCAACGCTTGTCCTTTTGCGGGAACGCGACGGGGCAGCCCCCGAACTGCTTTTGGTCGAGCGATCAAAGGGCATGGCCTTTGCCGGCGGCGCAATTGTCTTCCCTGGCGGTCGGATCGATGCAGACGACCATCTGCTGGCCGCGCGGCATGACCATATTGAGGCGGAATGTGCCGCCGCGCGCATTGCCGCCATTCGCGAGACTATTGAGGAAAGCGGTGTTCCCATTGGCCTTGCTTCGGCCCCTCCTGCTGGCTGGTTGGAGGAAGCACGTCGGGCTTTGCACGACCGTCAGGCCTTTAGCGGATTGCTGGATGCAGCAGGTTTGGCACTTGATCTATCTGCACTGGTGCCCTTCGCGCGCTGGCGGCCCAATTTTCGGGAGACACGCGTTTTTGATACGCGCTTCTACATTGCCCGCGCGCCCGATGATCTGCCCGAAGCCATTGTCGATGCGACCGAAAATGTCCGGACATTCTGGGACAGCGCGTCATCGGTGATCGAGGCGGCGCAGCGGGGCGATGTGCACGTCATTTTCCCGACCCATCGCAATCTTGAGCGGCTGGCGCAGTTTGAAAGCTATGCCGATGCCCACGCCCATGCTGAGGCCCACCCGGTGATGCTGATCACCCCTTGGATCGAAAAAGAGGGCGAAGACACATATCTGTGCATTCCCGAAGGTGCGGGTTATCCTGTGACGCGCGAAAGTTTCCGCACGGCCAAACGCGCGGGGGATTAACGTGCGCGCAATGCGGCAATCGTCGTCCCAACGCTAATCCGCTCTGCGTCGGTCTTTAGGTGCAGCAGGCGCAGGCCCTGACGCTGCATCGCGTCTGTAAGGGCGGGGGCAAAGTCTGCCGTTGTCTCCACTGTGGCCGCCCAGCCGCCATAAGCGCGGGCAAGTGCTGCAAAATCGGGGTTGTGGAGCGCGGTGCCGGACACGCGGGTCGGGTATTCCCGTTCCTGATGCATCCGGATTGTCCCATAAGCGCCGTTATCGATGACGAGGACCAGCAGGTTGCAGCCATATTGCATGGCGGTTGCCAGTTCCTGCCCGTTCATCATGAAATCCCCATCGCCTGCAAGCGCCACGACGGTCTTGTTGGGGCAGCGCAGGGCGGCAGCGACAGCCGCGGGTGGGCCATAGCCCATCGCGCCAGCCGTGGGGGCCAATTGCGTCCCCGGCCCGCCATAGGGCCAATATCGATGCCACCAGCCAGAGAAATTGCCCGCGCCATTGCAGATGATCGTATCAGCGGGCAGCTGCGCACGCATCGCCGCCACGCATTGGCCCAAATCGACGCGCGTCTCGAAGGGGGTGGGCGTATTCCAGATACGCCATTCGGCATGCGCCTCTGCCCCGGCGGGCGATGGGCTGGCGGGGGTTTGCAGGGCCGCTAAGGCACCTGCAAACTGCGTCATGTCGGCACATATGGCGAGATTGGCGTGATAGACGCGGTTCAGCTCTTCGGGCTGCGGGTGGACATGGATCAGCGTCTGACCCGGATGGTCCGGCGTGACCAGCGTATAGCTGTCCGTCGACGCCTCCCCCAGCCGCGCGCCGATGGCGAGCACCAAATCGGCCGCCTTGATCCGCGCGACAAGTTTCGGGTTGGGGCCATAGCCGAGGTTGCCCGCCCAGACGGTGGAGTCATTGGCCATCGCATCCTGCCGCCGGAAGGCTGCGGCCACGGGAATGCCCCAGCTTTCGGCAAAGGCCTGCACATTGCGGGCGGCCTCGGGTGACCAGCCTGCACCGCCGATAATGGCGACGGGGGCCTTGGCTGCGCTGAGGTGATCCGCAAGCGCGGCCATCTGATCAGGGCAGGGGGCCTGAACAATGCGCTCTATGCGCGGGCGATCCGTTGCGTGCGCCATTTCGCACAGCATGTCTTCCGGCAGCGCGATGACGACGGGGCCGGGCCGCCCCGATAGGGCGACATTATAGGCGCGCGCCACATATTCCGGGATGCGGGCGGCATCATCAATCCGCACCGCCCATTTTGCGAGCGGGGCAAACATCGCTGCAAAATCGACTTCCTGAAACCCTTCCCGGTCTTTCATGCCGCGATCGACATCGCCGATGAACAGGATCATCGGTTGAGAATCCTGCATGGCAACATGCACGCCAATTGAGGCATTGGTTGCACCAGGGCCGCGCGTCACAAAGGCAATGCCGGGTCGCCCGGTTAGCGCGCCATCCGCGCAGGCCATGAACGCGACACCACCTTCTTGGCGGCAGACAATATTTTCGATCTGCGGCGTATCATGCAGGGCATCGAGCACGGCGAGGAAGCTTTCGCCGGGAACCGAGAAAATCCGGTCGCACCCTTGGATCACAAGTTGATCGACAAGAATGCGGCCACCGGTGCGCGTTGCGTTTTGGGTCATGCAGCAGCTTTAATCATGTCGCTGCAAAGTTGGAAGCACTCCAAAGCGATTAGGCCTCAGGCCGGGTCCACAACCAGCTGAGGCAGAGCACCGCAACGAGGGGAGGGATAAGCGACCAAGGCGGGGACATGAACAGCAAGCCGGCAAGGATGCTGACAGCAAAGGCCCCGCTGGCGGCCAGTTTGCCCTTGCGGCTGACAATCCCATGGTCCCGCCAAGCGCGGAGCGACGGGCCATAAACGGGGTGTCTGAGCAGCCTGTCCTCCCAGACGCGATTGCTGCGGGAAAAGGCAAAGGCTGCAAGGATCAGAAAGGGGACCGTGGGCAGGATCGGCAAGAAGACGCCAATTGCCCCCAGCGCGACCGAAGCAAGACCCAGCGCCATCCAAAGCGCGCGGCGGAGGCTTGCGCCCGTCACGCCTGATGGATCGCCTTGGTCACCAAATAGCTGTCCAGCCCTTCCGGCCCACCTTCGCTGCCAAAGCCCGATTCTTTAACGCCGCCAAAGGGGGCGTCTGGCACCGAAATGGCAAAGGTATTGATGCCAACCATCCCGCTTTCCAGCGCATCGCCCAGCTGATTTGCCTGACGGCCATTTTCGGTGAAGGCAAAGGCGGCAAGGCCATAGGGCAGGCGGTTGGCCTGTTCGATCGCCTCATCAAAACTTCCAAACGGACGGATCAACGCCAGCGGGCCAAAAGGCTCGTTGGACATGACATTGGCCTCTAACGGGACATCGGCCAAAACCGTCGGCTGATAAAAATAGCCCTTATTGCCGCGCGCTCCGCCTGCCAGAACGCGCGCCCCTTTGGTCTTGGCATCTTCAACCAAAGCCTCAATGGCATCGGGGCGGCGCGCATTGGCCAGCGGTCCCATGTTTGTATCGGGGTTAAAGCCGTCACCAACCGAAACTTTATGGGTGCGTTCCGCAAACCCTGCGACAAAGCGATCATAAACGCCCTGCTGCACATAGAACCGTGTTGGGGAAACGCAGACTTGCCCTGCATTGCGGAACTTTTGCGGCACCACCATGTCGAGCGTCTTATCCAAATCGCAATCATCAAAGATCAAAACAGGCGCATGGCCGCCCAATTCCATTGTGATGCGTTTCGCTCCATCGGCGGCCAATCGCATCAGATGCTTGCCGACCGGAATAGAGCCCGTGAAGCTGATCTTGCGAATAATGGGGGAGGCAATCAGGTGGCGGCTCACCATATCTGGCACGCCATAGACCAGCTGGGCCACATTGGCGGGCACACCCGCATCAATCACGCAGCGCATCAGGGCAGAGGTGCAGCCCGGCGTTTCTTCCGGCGGCTTGGCAATGACCGAACATCCTGCCGCAAGTGCGGCTGACAGCTTCTTGGCCATGAGATAGACCGGGAAATTCCAAGGTGTGAAGGTCGCCGTCGGCCCAACGGGCTGTTTGATCACCATCGATCTTTGGCCCGTCGGGCGCACCAGCACGCGGCCATAAGCGCGCTTTGCCTCTTCGGCATAATAGTCAAACAGAGCGGCTGAAGAGGCGACTTCGCCCCGCGCTTCCACCAGTGGCTTGCCCTGTTCGGTGGTCAGCAATGTTGCGATATGCTCTGCCCGGTCGCGGATCAGGCCGGCCGCTTTGCGAAGAATCGCCCCGCGGGCCTCCACATCGGTTTTGCTCCAAATGGCAAAGCCCTGCGCCGAGGCCGCAAGCGCCTCCTCCAAATCGGCTGGGGTTGCAAGCGGCAAGCCCGCAATGGCCGCACCCGTTGCCGGGTTTACAACGGCGTGTTCGTCGCGCCCTTCGCCCGTCCGCCAGCTGCCGTTGATGAAGAGATTCAAGTCTGCGTCATAGGAATGTGTCATGGACATCCCATAGCCGGAATTTAGCGATAATTGAAGCTTATCGAAATCCGATCTGACTTGGCTTTGCTTGGCATGACTTCATGGGTCAGCCAGCTTTCCCATAGGAAAATCGTGCCGAGATTTGGCTCTGCATAAACAAAGGGTTGCAATGATTCGGGCGCGTCCGGCTTGCGGGCGGGGGCGGCCATCATGCGGGCGAGCCGGGGGTCTTCCAGCTTCAGAGCGCCTGCGCCTTTGGGAACAGCGATATAGCATGTGCCGGAAATAATGCTGTGCGGATGGATATGCCCCGAATGCGTTCCGCCGGGCTTTAGGATATTGACCCACAGGCTATCCAGCTTGGGCTTGCGGCCAAGATCAAAATGGCACGCCTCCGCAAAGACGCGCACATGCTTGTCCAATATGCGGCGTAAATCCTCAAATGCTGGATCGCGCACCGGAAGATCATTGAGCGAGGCATAAGAGGTATAGCCCGAATAGCCATGCTCCTTGGACCAAGTCTGGCCCGCCACATCATCCCGCGCCAATGCCCGGCAAGAGCCTTCAAGCTCCGCCAGCAGATCAGCATTATCGATCTGGCCTTCATAAAAGGGCGTGGTGAAAAGGGTTTTAATCGTCATAGGGTTTCCATGCCCCGTGATAGGGCGCGGTGCAAGCAGGGGCTTGGCAGATGGCAGCGGGCCTGTCAGTCTTGCACCCAAAGCTAAGGGGAGAATATGGTCATGGATATAGTTGCAGAAGGTCTTGCCTTTCCAGAAGGTCCCGTCGCCATGCCGGATGGCAGCGTTATCCTGACGGAAATTGCCACGGGGCAGATCACACGCATTTGGCCAGATGGCCGTAAAGACGTGGTGGCGCGGCCGGGCGGTGGCCCTAATGGCTTGGCGCTGGGGCCGGATGGCAAGCTCTACTGCACCAATAATGGCGGCTTTAACTGGAGCGAGTCGAACGGCATGCGCGCGCCGCACGGCATTGCCGATGATTATTCCGGTGGCCGGATTGAACGGATCGATATCGATACCGGTGAGGTCGAGATTCTGCATAAATCCGGCGACTTTGGCTGCGTCCTGCGCGGGCCGAATGACATTGTGTTTGATGCGCATGGCGGCTTTTGGTTCACCGATCATGGCAAGGTCGATTATGCGCAGCGGTGCCATGACATTGTCGGGATTTTTTATGGCAAGACCGATGGCAGCTTCCTCGAAGAAGTCATCTTCCCCTCAAATAACCCCAATGGCGTCGGCCTCTCGCCCGATGGCAAAAGGCTCTATGCGGCAGAAACCTATACCTGTCGCTTGATGGCCTTCAACGTCATTGCCCCCGGCAAGGTGGATGATGCGGCCGGCCCCGGCGGCCCCGGCATCCCGATCTACCGCCCGGCAGGATATAAATTCTTTGATAGCCTTGCGATGGAAGCAAATGGCAATATCTGCGTCGCGACCATTGGCGAATGCGGGATTTCGGTGATTTCCCCCGAAGGCGAGTTGGTGGAATTTGTCGCGACCGATGACATTTTCACCACCAATATTTGCTTTGGCGGCGCGGACATGATGGATGCTTGGATCTGCCTATCGGGCACCGGGCGTCTCGCCAAAACCCGCTGGAAACGACCCGGCCTGAAATTGGAGTATTAATCTATGCCCCGCATTCACACTGAGACCCATTTGCTGGAGCGCATTGGCTGGCTTCGGGCGTCGGTTCTCGGTGCGAATGACGGGATTGTGTCGACCTCCAGCCTCGTTATTGGCGCAGCTGCCGCCGGGGCCAATGCGCAATCCATCCTGTTGACGGGCATTGCCGGGCTGGTTGCTGGGGCCATGTCGATGGCGGCGGGCGAATATGTGTCCGTCAGCTCGCAGGCAGATGCCGAAGCGGCGGACATTGCCAAGGAAAAGCATGAACTGACAACCGACCCTGAGCATGAGCGCGAAGAGTTGGTTCGCATTTATGAAAGTCGGGGACTGGACCGGGCTTTGGCCGAGCAGGTGACGCATCAGCTCATGGAAAAAGATGCGTTGAAGGCGCATTTGCGCGATGAATTGGGGCTAACCGAAGAAATGTCGGCGCGCCCGATTCAGGCCGCTTGGGCATCGGCAACCGCCTTTTCCATTGGGGCGGCCCTTCCGCTGTTGGTGACCTGGCTCGCGCCGCGTGCGGGCGTTGAATATGGGATTGCGGCTGCCTCCCTGTTGTTCCTCGCGGTGCTGGGTGCAACGGGGGCCAAAATGGGCGGTGCGCCCATGGGGCGTGCGGTCTTGCGGGTGACCTTTTGGGGGGCATTCGCCATGGCGGCGACCGCCGCAATTGGTAAAGTCTTTGGAACGGTGGTGATGTGATGCGGCCTGTTCTGATCACCGCAAATCGGAATTACAGCAGCTGGAGCCTGCGCCCCTGGTTGTTGATGAAGGCGCTGGGCATAAAATTTGAAGATCGGCTGGAGCCATTTCTAAAGCCGAATAATTATGCCGAGTTTCGTGCCTTTTCGCCAACCGGCAAAGTACCTGTTTTGCAGGATGCTGGCCGCACGATTTATGACTCGCTGGGCATTACCCTTTATCTTGCGGATCGCTTTCCACAGGTTTGGCCGGAGGATGCGGATGCCCGCGCTTGGGCGCAAAGCGCCGTCGTTGAAATGCATGCGGGCTTTGTGGCGCTGCGCAATGAGTGCACGATGAATGTCGGCGTCCGCGTGAAGCCAAAGCCCATGTCCGACGCATTGGCCGGGGATGTGGCGCGCCTTCGGGAGCTTTGGGCCGAGGGGCTGGCGCGTTTTGGCGGGCCATATTTGGCGGGCGCTGCCTTTAGCGCGGCGGATGCTTTTTTCGCGCCTGTGGCCTTTCGGGTGCGCACCTATGGGCTGGATGTGGGTGAAGCCGGTCAGGCGTGGGTTGACCATATTCTGGCGCATCCCGCGATGCGCCAATGGGAAGAAGAGGCTTTGCTCGAAAGCTGGCGCGAAATCACCCATGAGGAGGAGCTTCGGGACTGCGGAGAGGTAATCGCCGATTATCGCACCGGCTGATCAGCGGGCGGCAAGATTTGTCAGTGCGGCGCCATCTAGGCGGAAGACAGTCCATTCCTCCATCGGCTTGGCCCCCAGCGCCTTGTAAAAACCGATTGAGGGTTCGTTCCAATCCAGCACAGACCATTCGAGCCGCGCGCAATCGCGGTCTACGGCCAGTCGGGCGAGTTCAGCGAGAAGGGCCGTGCCAAGGCCGCTGCCCCGCGCCTCCGGCGTCACGAACAAATCTTCCAGATAAATTCCGGGCCGTCCTTCGAAGGTGGAAAAGTTATGGAAGAACAGGGCAAAGCCTTGTGGCTGTCCATCAATCTCCCCAATTAAAACCTCAGCATAAGGGCGCGGCCCAAACAGCTTTTCAGCGAGCACGCCTTCATCCAGCCGCACCTCATCCAGCAGCTTTTCATAGTCGGCCAGCGCGCGGATGAACTGGGCGATGAGGGGAATATCGTCACGCGTTGCGACGCGCAGAGAAAGTGTCATAAAGCGGCCTTCACATCTGTTTCGGCAAAGTCATTGCCCTTGAACAGCAAGGGCGCATCAACCGATTTGGCCAGCGCGTAGGACATGCAGTCCCCAAAATTCAAGGCCGCCCTATGCCGACCCTTGCCGAAACGAAGAAAAGCATCGGCGGCAAGGCGGGCATGCTCATCGGTCCATGGGGCGACGACCATGTTGAACTGGGCGAGAAGCGCTTCCGCCATGTCCCGTCCGGGCTCTTCCTTTCGCCCAACTGCAACCATGAGGAGCTCAAATTTTGTCGGTGCTGCCATGATGAGGTCATCCGCTAAGGACAGCAGATCGGTGATTGCCGCTGCTTCCGGCTCGCCGTTCAAGATGGCCATAATCGCGGACGTATCGACGACGATCAATGCGGTAGCCCGTTCTCGTCATACATCCAGTCATCGACTTCAGAAGGAGACACTTTGTCGGGAAAAGCGTTCCACCGATGCTGAATTTCGCGGACCGCCGCCAGAATTTCTTCGCAATTCTTTTTAGGCGGTAGTGTTTTCGCAAGTTCGTTGCTGACCGCCAGATGGATCGCCGTCGTCACGCCAACGCCCTCGCGCTGCGCAAGTTCACGCACCAGCCGTTCCGTCTCTTCATTTTTGATGCTGAGGCCCATGGTGCGTCCTTTCTAGAATTTCATAGCAAAATTCTAGAAAGTGCTCAAGCCGCTTTCCCGTGAATACTGTCCATGCTGACCGAAGTGCCCGCCTCAATCTCAGCAGCTTTGGCTTCGACCAGTTTCACAATATGATCCACCATGCTGGCATCCTCGACATGATGGTCGGTCACGCCAGAGAGGTAGACCATATGCTTGCCATTGCCGCCGCCGGTGATGCCGATATCGGTTTCCCGCGCCTCGCCAGGGCCGTTGACGACGCAGCCCAGGACGGACAGCGACATAGGTGTTTTGATATGCTGGAGCGCATCTTCAAGACGCTGGACGGTGCGGATGACGTCAAAGCCTTGGCGCGCACAGCTGGGGCAGCTGACAACGCGCACGCCGCGTGTGCGCAGGCCCAAGGCCTTGAGAATTTCATAGCCGACGCGGACTTCTTCTTCCGGTTCTGCGGAGAGGGAGACGCGAATTGTGTCACCAATGCCCGCCCAAAGCATGTTGCCAATGCCAATCGCGCTTTTGACCGTGCCGCCAATCAGTCCACCGGCTTCGGTAATGCCGAGGTGCAAGGGACAGTCAACCGCATCGGCCAAGCCCATATAGGCAGATACGGCGAGGAAGACGTCGGACGCCTTCACGGCGACTTTATAATTGTGAAAATCCCGATCCTGCAAAAGCTTGATATGGTCGAGCGCGGATTCAATCAGCGCTTCGGGGCAGGGTTCGCCATATTTTTCCAGCAGGTCTTTCTCAAGACTGCCAGCATTCACGCCAATGCGGATTGCGCAGCCATTGGCCTTGGCGGCGTTCACAACTTCATTCACGCGTTCAGCACTGCCGATATTGCCGGGGTTGATCCGCAAGCAGGCGGCCCCCGCATCCGCGGCCTCAAGCGCGCGCTTATAGTGGAAATGAATATCGGCGACGATGGGCACCTGCGCGGCTTGGACAATTTGCTTGAGCGCGGCTGTGGACTCCACATCCGGGCAGGAGACGCGAATAATATCCACACCCGCATCTTCGCAGCGGCGGATCTGGTCAATCGTCGCCTTGGCGTCAGACGTGAGGGTGTTGGTCATCGTCTGAACGCTGATCGGCGCATTGCCCCCAACAGGCACCTTGCCAACCATGATCTGACGAGAGGTGCGGCGGGCGATATCGCGCCAAGGACGAATAGAAGACATGACTGCGCTATACTCTGATGGCGGGGGTCAGGCCAAGTCCCAAAACGCGAAGGCTTATAGCGATTGCCAAAGGGCGCGCGCCACCCAGCCTAACTTTGCCGACTTGGATGTTACAACGCGGCTGTCCCAAGCAGCAGGCCCGCGCCGGGCGACTTCGCGGGCGATATCGCCATAAATGCCGGCCGCCGCCAAAACCGCCCAGCGCGACCGAAAGGGCAGGCGGCGCGCGCCAATCCGGGCGCTGGCTTCATAGGCCGCCGCCATATCGGCCATGCGCTGCGCAATTTTGGCCATGCCGGGTCGGTGCTGCGGTTTCATATGCTCGCCGGGCAGAATGCCCTGATCAGCAAGCCATTGTGACGGGATATAGCAGCGCCCGGCATCGGCATCTTCGCTCATGTCGCGGGCAATATTGGCCAGTTGGAAGGCAAGGCCCAGATCATTGGCGCGCGACAGCGTCTCTTCATCATCAGCAGCGACGCCCATGATGCAGGCCATCATCAGGCCAACGACGCCAGCGACATGATAGCAATATTTCAAAAGATCAGCCTCGGTGCGCGGGCTAAACTCTGCGGCATCCAGCGCGAACCCCTGAATCAGGTCGCGCGGCCAAGCATGGGGAATGCGGCATTCCGCCACAACCAGCGCCAATGCATCAAAGACGGGCTCGCCCTTCTGCTCACCGGCGAGGGCACGCTCTGTCATGCTCTGCAAATAGGTCAGCCGTTCTTGTGGGTTATCCACCCGGCTCAATGCGCCGCCATGATCCTGCCCATCGGCAATGTCATCGCAGGCCCGGCACCAGCTGTAGAGCAGCCATGCTCGCTCTCGTGTTTCTGGCGCAAACAGGCGGGAGGCGAGGGCAAAGGAGCGTGAGCCCTTGGCAATGCTGTCACGCGCCTGCGTAACGAGAAGGGCGCGCCGATCCGCCACGTGCGTCTAGAGATCCTCTGCCTTCATCGCGAAGATCGTCTTATGCGGGACATAGGTTTCCATCCGCTCCAAAAGCTGATCCAGATCCTCATCGGCGATGAGGATATTTTTATGTTGCTCCCGGATAAATCCGGTCGAGATCATCTGGGCGTTGAAATCGATCAGCTTGTCATAAAAGCCAGCGACATTGAGAAGGCCGACCGGCTTTTGGTGATAGCCCAGTTGGGCCCAACTGATCGCTTCCCACAGTTCATCCATCGTGCCGACGCCGCCGGGAATGGTCAGAAATCCATCTGACAGGTCAGTAAACATGCGTTTGCGTTCATGCATGCCGGGCACAATATGAAGTTCGGTGCAGCCCTGATTGGCCACTTCGCTCCCGACCAGGGCTTCGGGGATGACGCCGATCACATCCCCCCCAGCGGCCGAGGCCGCATTGGCGACTGCGCCCATGAGGCCAAGTTTGCCGCCGCCATAGACAAGGCCAATGCCGCGTTCCGCCAGCGTCCGCCCCACAATCTTTGCGGTTTCAATGAAGATGGGGTCGGCAGGCGATGCCGATCCACAATAGACTGCAATGCGTTTCATGGGACGCCCATGCCCTGCTGGTGCGGCTCAGGCAAGGTCTTCAAGCATGAGAGCAGCGGTGGCCTTCGCGCTGCCGACCACGCCCGGAATGCCGGCACCCGGATGCGTGCCTGCCCCGACAAAATAGAGATTGGGGATCACATCATCGCGGTTATGCGCGCGGAAATAGGCGCTTTGCCAGAGAACCGGCTCCAAGCTGAAGGCGCTGCCCAAATGGGCATTCAAATCCCGACCAAAATCGGTTGGCGCATAATGGAAGCTGGTGACCAGCCGATCCTTCAGGTCGGGGATGAGGCGCTTGGCAACTTCATCGAGAATGCGTTGCTTGAACGCCTCCCCAAATTCCCCATCCCAATCGGCCTTCGCCTTGCCGAGATGGGCAACGGGCGCGAGCACATAGAAGGTAGAGTGACCTTCGGGCGCCATGGCCGGGTCGGTGACGCTGGGGTGATGCAGATACAAAGAGAAATCCTCTGGCACGCGCCCATTTTTGTAAATGTCGTCCAGCAGCCCCTTATAGCGCGGCCCGAACAGGATCATGTGGTGCGGAATCTCTGGGAAGCTGCCCTTCAGGCCGAAATGCACCACAAATAGCGAGGGGGACCACCGCTTTCTCTTAAGCGATTTCGCAGCCTTTTTTCCGCGCGGATGATTGGGCAGCAGATCGCGATAGGTGTGCATCAAATCGCCATTGGTGGCGACAGCGTCGGCCTGTTGATGCCAGCCGCTTTTGGTGCGGACGCCCGTCGCCCGTTTTCCATCGGTTTCGATTTCTGCAACTGGATCATTGAGGCGGAGTGTGCCGCCCAGCCGTTCAAATAGCGCCACCATGCCCGCCACCAGCCGATTGGTGCCGCCGCCGTTGGTGGTCGTCATGGTCTGCAGCGTCCTCCCATCCGCCCCGTTGGTGGGACTTCCTCCCAAGGCATACTCCAACAGATCGGCCACTCCATCTTTGTCCG
>RFSU01000060.1 GCA_009923795.1 Sphingomonadaceae bacterium | reverse complement strand
TGAGCCGCATCTCGGGGAATATGGCCTGGTCGTGACAATTGCGGATGTTGATGTGGTTCGTGGCGACCGGTTTTAAAAAATACACCCACATATCGATATGGGGGGTGTTGACCTTATGCCCCATCCCGCTATCGGAAAAGTTGAAGTTTATCAGGGGTTTTGATCATGGCTGAATTCCGGCTTCCTGCGAACAGCAGGATCAGTAAAAACGGCAAGACGCACAAGGCAGAGGGTGCCGCCCAGCCAAAGTCGTTCAAAATCTATCGCTATGATCCCGATAGCGGCGAAAATCCGCGCTATGATAGTTTTGAGGTGGACCTCGATACGTGCGGCCCGATGGTTCTCGATGCGCTGATCAAAATTAAATCGGAACAGGATTCCTCGCTTACCTTCCGCCGCTCGTGCCGCGAGGGGATTTGTGGGTCGTGCTCGATGAATATCAACGGCACAAACACATTGGCTTGCACCAAGTCGATTGAAGAGTGCGGCAATGATGTGCGCATCACGCCGCTGCCGCATATGGAAGTCATCAAGGATCTGGTTCCTGACTTTAAGCATTTCTATGCGCAATATGCGTCGATCGAACCTTGGCTAAAGGCCAAGACGACGACACCGTCGGGCAAAGAGCGGCTGCAATCGCCGGAAGACCGTGCGAAGTTGGATGGCCTGTATGAGTGCATTTTGTGCGCCTGCTGCTCCACAAGCTGCCCAAGCTATTGGTGGAATTCGGACAAGTTCCTTGGCCCGGCCATTCTGCTTCAGGCCTATCGCTGGCTTGCGGATAGCCGGGATGAATTGACGGGAGAGCGACTGGATGAGTTGGAAGATCCCTTCCGCCTCTATCGCTGCCACACGATCATGAATTGCGCGAATGTCTGCCCCAAGGGGCTGAACCCGGCCAAGGCAATTGCCGAGACAAAGAAGATGGTGGCAGAGCGCGCCATCTGATGGATGGTTCTGTTGCTCTGGCCCCAAATGGGGTTGGCTTTATCAATGCTCCCGATCCGGAAAATCCGGGTTGGAATCTGTGGGAACTGACCGACGACCGCCGCTTTAACGCGCAAGTGATGGGAAAGCTCATCGCGCGTATCGAAAGCGATACCGCTGTGCGTCTGCGCATGTTCTGTGAAATCAAGCATACCAATGTGCTTGGCGTGCTTCACGGTGCGACAACTTTGTCCTTGATTGATATCTCGCTCTTCACCTGCGGGCATATGCTTGGCCTGCCGGGCATGGCGGGGTCTGTGACGCTTGGTCTTTCGACCCAGTTTATTGGTGCGGCTTATCCCGATCGATCCTTGGACGCCGTGGCGGAAGTCCTCAAAGAGACCAAGCGCTTGGTGTTTCTGAGGGGCGTGGTGGAGCAGAATGATGTTATGGTGGCTGCATTCTCCGCAACAATCCGCAAAGGGCGTAGCCAGTGACTTCGGTTCTGGAGCGCTATCGTGCGCTCGTAGCCGCTGGGGAGCTTAAGGCGGATGAGGAACAAGCCTTCGCGGCTCAACGCCTAGACCAATTACAGCAGCAACTCGAAGAACAGCCCCGAAAAGTCGGCTTGGTGGAGCGGTTGTTCAAGCGAGAGCAATCAGATGTCCCGCGTGGCCTATATGTCTGGGGGAATGTCGGGCGCGGTAAATCCATGCTGATGGATTTATTTCATAATTGCCTAAATATCCCGTTAAAGCGCCGCGCGCACTTTCATGAATTTATGATTGAGGTGCACGCCCGACTGAGGGTGGAGCGTGCGAAGGAAAAGGGCGATCCAATCCAGCCCGTGGTCGCGGACATTGCGCAAGAGACCAAATGCCTGTGCTTTGACGAAATGGTCGTCAATAATTCGGCCGATGCGATGATCATGTCCCGTCTGTTCACCGGATTGATCGAGGCGGGCGTTGTGATTGTCACAACATCGAACCGGGCGCCAAATGATCTTTATAAGGATGGCCTCAATCGCGAGCATTTTCTGCCCTTTATTGGCCTGATTGAGCAGCGTTTGGACGTGATGACCCTCAACGGCCCCACCGACTATAGATTGGAACGTCTGGCAGGGATGGCGACATGGTACAGCCCGTTGGGGCCGTCTGCGACTGAGGCGTGCCGTGAAGCCTTTTTCCGCATGACAGATTATCCCCCAGAAGATGCAGAGCATGTTCCGTCTCAAGATTTGGATGTCGGGGGCGGGCGGTTGCTACACGTTCCCAAAAGCCTAAAGGGTGTCGCGGTCTTCTCCTTCAAGCGCTTGTGCGCCGAAGCGCGGGGCGCGCCGGACTATTTGTCTATCGCGCGGCATTTTCACACGGTCATCCTTGTCGGCATTCCAAAACTGGGGCCGGAGAATCGAAATGAAGCCGCGCGGTTCGTCACGCTGATTGATGCACTTTATGAGCATAAGGTGAAGCTGATTGCGGCTGCCGATGCGTTGCCAAGCGTTCTATATACCAAGGGCGATGGTCGGTTTGAGTTTGAACGCACCGTCTCGCGCCTAATGGAAATGCAAAGTCTCGATTATCTGTCGCAAGGGCATGGCGAATCCTGAGCCACGCGCTAGGCTGATCGCCGATCAACAAGGATGAGTATGATGCGCCACCTTCTTATTGCCGTCTCCGCGCTTTCTTTGGCTTCAGGAGTGATGGCCGCACCACCGACCGATCCTTGGCAGGCCAAAGGCCGCGTGTTGCTGGAAAGCGCGATTAACATTCCTTCGGTGACAACGCGTCCTGAAGAGGTGAAGAAGCTGGTCGCATTTTTGAAGGGTGAGTTCGAAAAAGGCGGTTTTAGAGACATTATAGTCAAAGATTATGACGGGACACAGGGACTTATCCTGCGCTGGAAGGAAGAAGGTAAGCCTACGAAAAAGCCCATGTTACTCATCGGCCATATGGATGTTGTCGATGCAAAACCCGAAGATTGGTCGCGCGATCCGTTCAAAATGATTGAGGAAGACGGCTATTTTTATGGCCGGGGCACAACCGATATGAAGAATGGCATTGTCGCCATTACGCATGCCTTGCTGCGTTTAAAGGCGGAAGGCTTTAAGCCGAAACGTGACATTATCGTCTTTTTTTCCGGCGATGAGGAAACCGTCGGCTCCGGCGCGCGATTGGCCTCAACCTCATGGCGCAAGCTGGTCGATGCAGAATTTGCGCTGAATGCAGATGCCGGGGGCGGGGCCTTTTCAAAGGATGGGACGCCTCTAGGGTTCGGAATTCAAACGTCCGAGAAGATGTATCAAAGCTACAGCTTTACCGCGCTGAATTCCGGGGGGCACAGCTCCCGGCCAAGGCCTGATAATGCAATTTATGGGCTGGCGGGCGCCCTGACACGTTTGGAAAAGCATCGCTTTGAGCCGATGCTCAATGAGACGACGCGCGCCTATTTTCAGTTTCGTCAGAAACAGGAAAAGGGTCCGTTGGGGGATGCGATGCGCCGCTGGCTTGCCGATGAGAAGGATGGCGTGGCCGCAGATATCATTGAAGCAGACCCGCTTGAGGTCGCCATGACCCGTACCCGTTGTGTGGCAACGCGGTTAGAGGGTGGCCATGCGGATAATGCACTGCCGCAAACCGCAAAGGCTTTGGTCAATTGTCGTATTTTTCCGGGGGTTGCCGCCAAAGATGTGGAATCTGAACTTCAGCAACTGGCTGGATCTCAAGTCCAGGTCGCCCCTTATGGCGTGTCAGATCCGTCGCCGCCATCACCGCTGCGCCCGGATGTGATCAAGGCTTATACGGATAGCGTTCATAAGCGCCATCCGGGGGCTGAAATTGTCCCACAAATGTCGACAGGAGCGACCGATGGCCTCTTCTTCCGAGCTACAGGCATGCCTGTTTACGGAGTGTCAGGGGCTTGGATCATCGTTCCAGAGGATGAACGCGCCCATGGACGGGATGAACGCATTCCGGTCAAGAGCTTCTACGAAGACCTCGATCATTGGCGCGATATGGTAAAGGCTTTGGCACGCTAGGCCGCTTCTTTTTCAATTATGCGATCAAGAACGCGGACGAATGTTTCAACATCCTGTGCGCCGGGGATCATATATTTGCCGTTGACGATGAAGGCGGGGACGCCCGTGATGTTCTGCATCTGCCAATGGTGCAGCTCTGCATCGACGACCTTATCATAATGCGGGTCTTTTAACGCAAGCGCGGCTGCCGCCCGATCAAGACCCGCTTTTTCAACACTATCGAGGAGCACGTCTTCGTCTGCGATGTTGAGCTGATCTGTGAAATAAGCATAGAAAAGGGCCAACTTGAGCGCGGTCTGGCCGCCTTTTTCGCCTGCCCAGGTCAACAGCTTGTGCGCGGTGCGAGTGTTGTAAATGCGGCTGTCCGCCGAATAGTTAAACTCGAGGCCAAGGGAGGCGCCCGCATCCCTAATACGCGTTCTATTGGCAGCGCTCTGTTCCGGGGTCGCACCATATCTTTCCCGCCCATAATCGGCGATGCTTTGGCCCTCGAGCGGAAGATTGGGTGCGAGTTGAAACGGATGCCAGCGTATCCCGAATTCCGCCTTGTCAGCCATTAACCGAATTGCCTGTTCGAGTTGTTTGTACCCCACGGCGCACCAGGGGCAGACAACATCAGACACAATGTCGATACGAAGTTGGGCAGGGGGCTTCATAAATCTAACTCTCTGTCGTTAATGTCTTATCATATTCGAAAGCGACGCAGACGGAAAATCAAAAATTCGTGGGTAATATCAACTAATAATGCTATTGCGAATGAGTTGCAGAAAAAGCTCTCTCTTTCGTGCATTATACAGTTGTGTGGTGGATCAAACGGGCCTAAGCGCGGCCTAATTTCGTAATCTTGCCACACGGAAGGACTCGGCAATGGCTCGTAAAAAAATCGCACTGATCGGTGCTGGTAATATTGGTGGTACTCTTGCCCATCTCGCAGCGATCAAGGAATTGGGCGATATCGTTCTTTTCGACGTTGTTGAAGGTGTTCCGCAGGGCAAGGCGCTTGACCTGTCTCAATGTGGCCCGGTTGAAGGCTTTGACGCCAAGATCATTGGCTCCAATGATTATGCGGACATTAAGGACGCCGATGTCATCATCGTTACCGCTGGTGTTGCCCGCAAGCCAGGCATGAGCCGCGACGACCTTTTGGGCATCAACCTCAAGGTCATGAAGGCCGTGGGTGAAGGCATTAAGAATAACGCCCCCAACGCTTTTGTGATCTGCATCACTAACCCGCTCGACGCAATGGTCTGGGCATTGCGGGAATTCTCTGGTCTGCCGCACAATAAGGTTGTGGGTATGGCCGGCGTTCTAGATTCAGCGCGTTTCAGCCATTTCTTGGCAGAAGAGTTTAAGGTGTCGGTGCGGGATGTAACGTCCTTCGTGCTCGGCGGCCATGGCGACACGATGGTGCCGGTTGTTGAATATTCGACGGTCGCTGGCATTCCTATTCCTGATCTCATCAAGCAGGGTCGTTCGACCAAAGAACGGATTGATGCCATCGTGCAACGTACGCGTTCGGGCGGCGGTGAGATCGTTGGCCTGTTGAAGACAGGTTCTGCCTTTTATGCGCCCGCCACCAGCGGCATCGCGATGGCCGAAGCCTATCTGCGCGATCAAAAGCGCCTGTTGCCCTGTGCGGCACATCTGACCGGTCAATATGGCGTTGATGATCTTTATGTCGGCGTGCCGGTGATCATCGGCGCCGGTGGCGTGGAGCAGATTGTTGAGATCCAGTTGGATGAAGAAGCCAAGGCCAATCTCCAAGTGTCTGTCGACGCGGTTAAGGAATTGCTGGACGCCTGTAAGGGCATTGATCCAGACCTCGCCTAATTTTCGGCGCTTTAGAATAAGGGGAGAGCGCATATGAGCATTTTCGTCAGCAAGAATACAAAGGTCATCACGCAGGGGATGACAGGGGATACAGGTACCTTCCACACACAGGCGGCGCTTGATTATGGCACGCAGATGGTGGGCGGCGTCACGCCGGGTAAGGGCGGCACGACGCATATCGGGCTTCCTGTGTTCGATACTGTGGCGGAAGCCGTCACCAAGACGGGCGCAGACGCATCCGTCATTTACGTTCCGCCGCCCTTTGCAGCGGACTCGATTTTGGAAGCGATTGATGCGGAAGTTCCGCTCATCGTGTGCATTACCGAAGGCATTCCGGTGCTGGATATGGTGAAGGTGAAGCGCGCGCTTTCCGGTTCCAAGTCGCGCCTCATTGGCCCGAATTGCCCGGGCGTCTTGACGCCAGGTGAATGCAAAATCGGCATTATGCCCGGCAATATCTTTTCCAAGGGTTCGGTCGGTGTTGTCTCGCGTTCGGGCACACTCACCTATGAAGCCGTGTTTCAGACGACAGCAGAAGGCCTTGGCCAGACGACCGCTGTCGGCATTGGTGGTGACCCTGTTAACGGCACCAACTTTATCGATTGTTTGGAAGCCTTCCTTGCCGATGATGCGACGCAGTCGATCATCATGATCGGTGAAATTGGCGGGTCTGCTGAAGAAGAAGCTGCACAATTCCTGATCGATGAAGCCAAGCGTGGCCGCAAAAAGCCGATGGTCGGCTTTATTGCAGGTCGTACGGCGCCTCCGGGACGTCGTATGGGCCATGCAGGCGCCATTGTGTCGGGCGGCAAGGGGGATGCCGAAAGCAAGATTGCGGCAATGGAGGCAGCGGGCATCCGCGTGTCGCCATCGCCATCTGAACTTGGAAAGACATTGGTTGAGGTTCTGAAGGGTTAACTTCGGGCCTCACCCGCTCCCTCCTCTCCCCAGGAAAGCGTGATCATGGGTTTTGAAAGCCACGAATTCGACGCCGAACAAGGCCCCAGCTGGGCGAAATCCAACTGGCCCTTATCGGACACGGATGATCTGACTGCCGCTTTGGATCCAACCCAGATGCAGGTTGCCGTCAAGCGCGCGGCAAAAGCGGCAGGCAAGCCACTGGCGCAGGGCGACGTGGCGTCCGCTGCGGCCGACTCAATTCGGGCCATGATGCTCATTCGCACCTATCGGGTGCGGGGACATTTGGCGGCGAATCTTGATCCGCTGGGCCTGACAAAGCAGGAGCTTCCTGCCGACCTGACGCCTGAATATCATGGATTTTCTGGCGCAGATCTTGATCGTACCGTCTATGTTGGCGGGACAATGGGCCTTGATTGGGTCACCATTCGGGATCTCGTGGCGATCTTGCGCGCAAATTATTGTGGCAATGTCGGTCTGGAATATATGCATATTTCTGACGTGGCGGAGCGGCGCTTTTTCCAAGAACGCATGGAAGGCGCAGATAAGTCGATCGGCTTCACAGCAGAGGGCAAAAAGGCCATTCTGGCCAAAGTGATCGAAGCCGAGCAGTACGAAAAATTCCTTGGCCGCAAATATGTTGGCACCAAGCGCTTTGGCCTCGACGGCGGCGAAGCGATGATCCCCGCGCTGGAAAGTTTTATCAAACATGGCGGTGCGCAAGGCGTGCGTGAGATTGTGATTGGCATGCCGCATCGTGGCCGCCTCAACGTGCTCGCCAATGTGATGGCCAAGCCCTATCGCATCATCTTCCATGAGTTTTCGGGAGGGTCGGCGAACCCGGATGATGTTGGCGGTTCGGGCGATGTGAAATATCACCTTGGCACCTCTACGGATCGGGAATTTGACGGCATCAAGGTGCATATGAGCCTTGTGCCCAACCCGTCGCACCTTGAGGCGGTTGACCCGGTTGTGCTTGGGAAGGTTCGCGCCAACCAGACATTCCGCGATGATATTGGCAAGGGCAAGCATACGCAGGTCTTGCCCGTCTTGCTGCACGGCGACGCCGCCTTTGCAGGGCAGGGGATTGTTTGGGAATGCCTCGGCTTCTCGGGCATTCGCGGCTATAATACGGGTGGGTGCATCCACTTTATTGTGAACAATCAGGTTGGCTTTACGACCAGCCCGCAATTTGCGCGCTCTTCGCCCTATCCGTCAGATGTGGCCAAGGGCGTTCAGGCGCCGATCCTGCATGTGAATGGCGATGATCCTGAAGCTGTAACCTTTGCATGCAAAATGGCGGTAGAATTCCGCCAGACATTCCATCGCGACATTGTGATCGACATGTGGTGCTATCGGCGCTTCGGCCATAATGAAGGGGATGAGCCCGGTTTCACGCAGCCGCTCATGTATCAGACAATTAAGTCGCATCCCGGCGTGTCGCAAATTTATGCTCAGCGTTTGGTTGATCAGGGTGTCATTGACGGCAATTGGGCTGGCGAGCATGCCATGCGCTTCACCCAGATTTTGGAGCAGGAGTTCAAAGCAGCCTCCGATTATAAGGCAAATGATGCCGATTGGTTTGGTGGGCGCTGGGCCGGGTTGAACAAGCCTGCTGATCCAGAAACAGCACGTCGCAATGTACCAACGGGTATTTCCAAAAAGCTGCTCGACAGCCTGGGTCGCACGCTGACGGCGGTGCCCGAGGATGTGAAGGTGCACCCGACGCTCAACCGCGTTCTGGATGCGAAAAAGACGATGTTCACCAGCGGTGATGGTTTTGATTGGGCAACGGCCGAAGCCTTGGCCTTTGGGTCGTTGCTATCCGAAGGCTATGGCGTGCGCCTGTCCGGGCAGGATTCCGGGCGTGGCACCTTTAGCCAACGTCACGCAGTCTGGGTCGATCAGGCCACTGAGAATAAATTTATTCCGCTGTCGACCGTCCCGCATGGCCGTTTTGAGGTGCTGGATAGCCCCTTGTCTGAATTCGGTGTGCTGGGCTTTGAATATGGCTATGCCGGCGCTGACCCGAAAAGCCTTGTGCTTTGGGAAGGGCAATTTGGCGATTTTGCCAATGGTGCCCAAGTCATGATCGATCAGTTCATCGCGGCGGGTGAATCAAAATGGTTGCGCGCCAATGGCCTCGTGATGCTTTTGCCGCATGGCTATGAAGGGCAGGGTCCGGAACATAGCTCCGCGCGGCTTGAGCGTTATTTGCAGCTTTGTGCTGAGGATAACATTCAAGTTGCGAACTGCACGACGCCAGCGAATTATTACCATATTTTGCGGCGTCAGATGCATCGCCAATTCCGCAAGCCTCTGATCATTATGACGCCAAAATCCTTGCTGCGTCATAAAATGGCTGTGTCTCACGTGGATCAGTTCCTCGATCAAAGCCATTTCATGCGCATCCTCTCTGACCCTTGGGCGCCGGACGATAAGGATGTGAAGCGGCTCGTGCTTTGCTCTGGCAAGGTCGCTTATGATCTGATGGAAGCGCGCAATGCCGCTGGCGATCAGAATACGGCGATTATTCGGCTAGAGCAGCTTTATCCGTTCCCGTCTGAACCACTTATCGTGCGGCTGAAGCGGATGGTGAATTTGGAAGAGGTGGTCTGGGCTCAGGAAGAACCGAAGAATAACGGGTCTTGGTTCTTTGTGGAGCCATATATCGAGGAATGTCTGGCAGCGGCGAGCATTGGACCAGATCGTGCACGCTATGCCGGCCGTAAGGCCAGTGCGTCCACCGCGACAGGACTGATGAAGCGCCACCAGGCCGAGCAGGCAGCCCTCATCTCCCACGCGCTCGGACATAGCGTGCGCAATGAAATTAGACGCCAGCGGAAGGGCTGATCATGTCGACAGAAGTTATCGTTCCCACTCTGGGAGAATCCATTGCGGAAGCAACACTTGGCCAATGGCTAAAAAAGCCGGGCGAAGCGGTTGCCGCCGATGAGCCGATTGCCAGCCTTGAAACAGATAAGGTCGCTGTCGAAGTCACAGCGCCAGTTGCGGGTGTCATGGGCGCGCAGGTCGTATCGGAAGGTGCGACTGTGAATGTTGGTGCGGTCATTGGTGTGATCGAATCAAGCGCCGCAGCCGCTAGCGTGCCGGTTGCAAGCGCGGTGTCTTCCCCGGCAGCCATTGTTGAGGATTCGGGGGATCTGACCCTTTCTCCTTCTGTTCGGCGTCTGGTGCTCGAACACGGCCTGGACCCGACCAAGATTAAGGGCACGGGCAAGGATGGTCGACTGACCAAGGATGATGTTTTGGCGGCTGTGCCTTTTGCCAGCCCGGTCGCTACGGCGGAATCTGCACCCAGCGTCCAACCCGTCCTTGCTCCTGCTGCCTCAGCGCGCGGTGAAGAACGGGTGCGCATGACGCGCCTTCGTCAGACCGTCGCGAAACGGCTTAAGGAAGCGCAGAATACCGCCGCCATGCTGACGACATTTAACGATGTCGACATGACGGCCGTGATGGAAGCGCGCACCAAATATAAGGATTTGTTTGAAAAGAAGCATGGCGTGCGCCTCGGCTTTATGGGCTTTTTCACTAAGGCCGTATGCATGGCCTTGCGCGATATTCCCGCGGTGAATGGCTCAATTGAGGGCGAAGAAATTGTCTATCGCAACTATGCGGACATTTCTGTCGCTGTCTCTGCGCCGAATGGCCTTGTTGTTCCGGTTATTCGGGACGCGCAGGACATGTCCGTTGCAGACATTGAGCGCACAATTGGCGATTTCGGTGCTCGGGCCAAGGATGGCAGCTTGACCATGGAAGATATGAAGGGCGGCACCTTCACCATCTCCAATGGCGGCGTGTTTGGTTCGCTCATGTCCACGCCGATTATTAACCCACCACAGTCAGCCGTGCTTGGCCTCCATCGGATAGAAGATCGCCCGGTTGTCCGCGACGGCCAGATTGTTATTCGCCCGATGATGTATCTGGCGCTGAGCTATGATCACCGTCTGATCGATGGCCGTGAAGCGGTGACCTTTTTGGTCGCGGTGAAGAACGCGATTGAAGACCCAACGCGCCTGTTGATTGATCTTTAAGGAGCAGATGATGACTGAGGCCCAATACGACCTAATCGTCATCGGCGCAGGGCCGGGAGGCTATGTGGCCGCCATTCGGGCCGCTCAGCTTGGGTTGAAGACCGCTTGTGTTGAAAGCCGTGAAACGCTTGGCGGTACATGCCTGAACGTGGGGTGCATCCCGTCAAAAGCGTTGCTGCACGCGTCGGAACTTTATGAAGAGGCGCATTCGGGGACACTCGCCAAATTTGGCATTAGCTTCAAGGATGTGAAGCTCGATCTCACGGCGATGCATGCCGAAAAGGATAAGGCTGTCGGCGAGCTGACCGGTGGTATCGAATTTCTGTTCAAAAAGAACAAGGTGGATTGTCTCAAAGGCCAAGCGCGCTTCACGTCTCCTAACAGTGTGGATGTGAACGGAACGGCTTACTCGGCCAAGAAGATCATGATTGCCACTGGATCTTCCGTCACGCCGCTTCCGGGTGTGGAGATTGATCAAAAAATCGTGGTCGATTCAACAGGCGCATTGACGCTGCCCAAGGTGCCAAAGCATCTCATCGTCAT
>RFSU01000059.1 GCA_009923795.1 Sphingomonadaceae bacterium | reverse complement strand
CCGCCACAACAATCTGGCTCGGGCAGGCGCAGGCCGCACCTTTGACAAATTCAGGGTCTTTGAGCGCTGCTGTGCCAATAACGATGCGGGCAATGCCCAGCGCCAGCCAATGATCAACCGAGGAGCGGTTGCGAATGCCCCCGCCCAGCTGCACCCGGCCGGGAAAGGCGCGCACCACCGATTCGACCGCCCCGGCATTGACAGCGTGGCCCGCAAAGCTGCCATCCAGATCAACCACATGCAGATGATCGGCACCCGCCGCGGCAAAGCGCTGCGCCTGTGCCGCGGGATCATCGCCATAGACCGTCGCCCGATCCATATCGCCCTGCGCCAGACGGACGACTTGGCCGCCCTTCAAGTCAATGGCTGGAAAGATGATCAGGCTCACGGGTGCCACTCCAAAAAGCGGGAGAGAAGGGCGATGCCATAATGCTGGCTTTTTTCCGGGTGAAATTGCACGCCCGCCAAATTGTCGCGGCCAATGGCAGCGACCAAAGGCGCGCCATGATGGGTGTGCGCCAGCACATGATCGCCCGAAAAGGCAAAGCTGTGCAGAAAATAGGCTTCCCCCGGCAGGATCAACGGGTGGTCAGCCACTGGCACGACATCATTCCAGCCCATATGCGGCACTTTGATCGCGGGATCGGAAGGCGTGATCTGGCGGACGCTGCCCTTGATCCAGCCCAGCCCTGTATGACGGCCATGTTCTTCACCCGCTTCGGCCATGAGCTGCATGCCAACGCAAATGCCCAAAAAGGGGCGGGCCTTTTTGACCGTCGCCTCATTCAGCGCCTCAATCATGCCGGGAATGGAAGACAGCGCCCCCATGCAATGGGCAAAGGCCCCAACGCCGGGGAGAACAATCCGGTCTGCCGCCAGCACCCGAGCCGGATCAGCGGTGACGTCGACCGCTTCTGCCCCCGCTGCCCGCAGCGCATTCCTCACCGATTGGAGATTGCCCGCACCATAATCGATGAGGGCAAGGGTCACAGCCGCCCCTTGGTAGAGGGGATGGCATCTGCCTTTCGGCCATCAATTTCCATCGCAACGCGCAGCGCACGCGCCAAAGCCTTGAAACAGCTTTCCACTATGTGATGGTTATTGGTGCCGTAGAGATTTTCAATATGAAGGGTGATTCCCGCCGCTTGGGCAAAGCTATGGAACCAATGTTCGATCAGCTCTGTATCCCATTCGCCCAGACGCGGCGTGCCAAATTCTGCCTTGAAGACAAGCCAAGGCCGCCCCGAAATATCGAGCGCACAGCGCGTCAGCGTTTCATCCATCGGCGCATAGGCATGGCCATAACGGGTAATGCCCTTTTTATCGCCCAGCGCCTTCAGAACGGCTTCGCCAATGGCAATGCCCGTATCTTCGGTTGTGTGGTGCTGATCGACATGCAGATCGCCGACCGTCGTCACCTTCAAATCCATGAGCGAATGGCGCGACAATTGCTCCAGCATATGATCGAGAAAGCCGATGCCGGTGGAGACCTCATAAAGGCCGGTTCCATCAAGATTGACCTCGACCTCGATCTTGGTCTCACTGGTGTTGCGCTGAATCGTGGCGGTTCGCATGGGCCAAGGCCTATAACGCCCTTCGCCGCACGTGCAACTGCTTGACCCCGCATGTCCAAACGTCCAACGTCAGATCATTATGACCGACGACATGCCCGACAGCCTGATTCCCTATGATGATATCGTCCAAGAGGCGCTGCGCGCCGTGGTGGGCCGGGTGTTGAGTGGCATCCAATCCAATCTGGATTTGCCGGGCGGGCATCATTTTTACATCACCTTCAAAACACAGGCCCCGGGCGTTGCGATCCCCGATCATCTGCGGCAGCGCTTCGCCGATGAGATGACGGTGGTCCTCCAGAATAAATTTTGGGATTTGGTCGTCGATGATCAGGGCTTTGAAGTCGGCCTGACCTTCAGCCAAGTGCCAACAAAGCTCAGCATTCCTTTTGCCGCGATCACCGCCTTTGTGGATCCAGCGGTTGAATTCGCCCTGCATTTTCAAGTGCCCGATGATGAAGAGGCCCCAGCGCACGGCATTGCCGAAAATGATGGGCCGAGAGCTGCCCCGATTGAGGATGGATCCAACGTCGTCACGGTGGATTTCGGCCGCAAGAAATGAGCCAGACGCGGGTCGAAAGCGATAGCTTTGGGCCGATCAGCGTTCCCGCAACGGCCTATTGGGGCGCACAGACCCAGCGCAGTCTCGAGCATTTCCCCTTTGGCGCGGCTGAGCGGATGCCGATGGAGATTGTCCGCGCGCTGACCATCGTCAAACTCGCCGCCGCCCGCGTCAATCGGGCGCATGGTTTGCCCGCCCAACTTGCCGACGCGATGGAACAAGCCGCCCATGAAATTTTGCGCGGGGAGATGGCGGATCAATTCCCGTTGGTGATCTGGCAAACGGGATCCGGCACCCAGACCAATATGAACGTCAATGAAGTCATTGCCGGGCGCGCCAATGAATTGCTGACGGGCAAGCGCGGCGGGACAGACCCTGTCCACCCCAATGATCATGTCAATAAAGGCCAATCTTCGAACGACGCCTTTCCAACCGCACTGCATATTGCGGCGTCAACCTCCGTGCGGCATCGCCTGCTGCCTGCCTTAGACACTCTTCAGACGGCGCTTGAGGCGAAGGCGCGGGACTGGGCCGATATTATCAAAATCGGCCGCACCCATTTGCAGGATGCAACGCCGCTGACTTTGGGTCAGGAATTTTCGGGCTATGCTCATCAGCTCTACCGCTGCGCAAAGCGGATTGAACCGGCCATGATTGCCGGGACGGATCGGCTGGCCATTGGCGGCACAGCGGTGGGCACGGGCCTCAATGCCCCGCCGGGCTTTGCACAGGCCATGTGCGGGGAGATTGCGCAGATCACGGGTCAGCCCTTTGCCCCTGCCCAAAACCCCTTTGAGGCGCTGGCCGGGCAAGAGCCGCTGGTGCATCTGTCCGCCACGCTCAGCACTTTGTCGGTCGCGCTGACCAAGATTGCCAATGATATCCGCCTCTTAGGGTCCGGCCCGCGCGCCGGGCTTGGTGAGCTACGCCTGCCGGAAAATGAACCGGGCAGTTCTATCATGCCGGGCAAGGTCAACCCAACCCAATGCGAGATGCTCACCATGGTGGCCGCCCAAGTGATGGGCAATCATCAGGCTGTGACCATTGGCGGGCTTCAGGGGCATTTGGAGCTGAATGTGTTCAAGCCGCTGATTGGCGCGAACATAATGCGCTCCCTTGATCTGCTGACAACGGGCATGACCAGCTTTGCCACCTATTGCATTGCGGGGTTGGAGCCGGATCGCGCGCGCATTGCGGATCTTCTGGACCGCTCCCTCATGCTGGTCACCGCGCTTGCGCCGGAAATTGGCTATGACAAGGCAGCCCAAATCGCCAAGCATGCACATGCAACGGGCAGCAGCCTGCGCGCAGCCGCCTTGGCGCTTGGGCTGGTTGATGCCGCCACATTTGATCGACTGGTTCGACCAGAGGCGATGCTGTCCAACGATTGACCTTCGCGTCGGACCGTTGCAAGAGCGGCCATGGCCCAAACCGACCCCAAAGACCCGCATAAGTTTAAGCGCCGCGGCATATTATTCATTGTTTCCTCGCCCTCGGGTGCGGGAAAGTCGACCATTTCGCGCAAACTTCTGGAATCGGATCCGGGGCTGGAAATGTCGGTCTCGGCAACCACACGCCCGCCCCGCCCCGGCGAGGTGGATGGCAAGGATTATCATTTCGCCAGCCTAGATGGCTTTCGCCAGATGGTAGCGAACAATGACTTTCTGGAATGGGCGCATGTCTTTGACAACCGCTATGGCACGCCGCGTGCGCCGGTGGAAAAGGCCTTGTCCGAAGGACGCGATGTCCTGTTCGATATTGATTGGCAGGGCGCACAACAGCTTTACCAGCAGGCGGGCGGCGATGTTGTCCGCGTCTTCATCTTCCCGCCCTCGCTCGATGAGCTGGAGCGCCGCTTGCGCGCCCGTGGCACCGATAGCGATGCGGTGATTTCAGGCCGAATGGCCCGCGCAAATAGCGAAATCAGCCATTGGGATGGCTATGATTATGTGCTCGTCAATGATGATGTGGACCAATGCTTCACCCATGTGAAGGCGATCCTGGATGCCGAACGGCTCAAGCGCAGCCGCCAAACCGGGCTGATCGGCTTTGTCCGCAGCTTGGCCAAATCCGCCAAGGATTAAGCGCGCAGCAATTCCAGAAAATGGCAGGCGGCCAGAAAATCCCGCCGCCGCGCATCACGGGCCTCCAGCGCCCAATCATCCTCGCCCCAAAGCTCGGCCTGCCAAAGCTCATCTAAATGGGCCAAGTCAAAGGCATCGCCCGGTAAGACCGCCTCTTCCAAAAGGGCAAGGCTAATCACCAGAGAACCACTGATCGTGACAATGGGGGAGAGTGCGGCCAACTGGTCCGCAGACGCCGCCGCCACAGCAGCCCCCAGCCGCAGGACAGTCGCCATAGGCTGGGGCCGATGCATGACCCCTTCCACCAGAGTAAAGTCAACGTCATAGCGGCTGCGCGCCCAATCGAGCAGCGGGTCCCAACGCTCCGCCTGCCGCGCGACCAATTCTGGCGGACTGTCGGCGCGATAGCAGAGCAATTCCGTTTCCCCATAAGCGGCCATCCCGGCCGCAAAGGCCCCATGCTCTGGCGCGACCCGGTCTATCGCTGCATTGGCAAGGCCGGTCAGCGGCATGGTCTGGGGCAGAATCTCGTCCCCCTGATTGGCCCATTCCGCCGCCACTTGGCTGGCCAGACGCGCATTGGGCAGGATTAGCAAGGCGCGCGCAGGCGTGCGCACAGGCCGCCCATCGAGCAAAAGACCGCCGTCTTCTGTGACCGTCACCTCTTTATAAAAGCGCTTCATTCCACCTTATCCCGCCAGCGCCGTTTCAGGTGGATGGGCAGCCGATAAAAGCCCCCAATGCCCGCGAAGAAGAGCAGATAGCCAAACCAGGGCATAAGCTCTGGCAAAAGCTTGCCGGCCAAATTGGCAATGCCCGCAAAGACGAGCGCAACCGCGCCAAAGCGCACAAGATTGAGCAGCATGAAGCGGCTGCGTGCGACATCTTCTGGATCGGTCATTGGATGGCCTCGATGATTTGGTCTGGGTGGGTGGCAACATGATAGGCGCCCGCCGCCCACAGATCGTCCGCATCATGATAGCCCCAGTCCACGCCAAGCGACCGTGCGCCTGCGGCCCGGCCCATCGCCATGTCAAAGCTGGTATCGCCGATCATGATGGTTGTGGGGGGGGCGGCCCCTGCCTCTGCCATCGCCTCATGGGCCATGGACGGGTGGGGCTTTGACGGGTGACGATCAGCCGTTTGCAGGGTCACAAATCGATCCCTGAGGCCATGATGGCGCAAGCACAGATCAAGCCCGCGATCTGACTTTCCGGTGGCCACGCCGAGCAGCCAGCCCGCCGCCTCCAGTGCATCCAGCGCCGCGACAATGCCATCAAACAAAGGCTCTTCGACTTCGCCCTTGGCGCGCATCGTCTGAAAGGCGGTTTTATAATCTTCGGCCAATTGAATATGGAGCGCGGGCGGCGCATCCGGCAGCAAGACCTGCATGGCGGGAACAAGGCTGAGGCCGACAATCTGGCGGGTGGCGGCGCGCGCGGGCGGCACAAGCCCCGCCCGAACAAAGGCCGCGTCCATGCATTGGATAATGTTATGCTGGCTGTCGACCAACGTCCCGTCACAATCAAACAGGGCGAGCTTGTTCATCTCCAGCTGCCTCAGCGGCGCTTGGTCCGCGCGGGCCCGGGCGCTGCCGCCTTGCTGCGACTACGCCGTTCGCCTTTGCGATCCTTGCGGGCGGTTTTGGCCTTTTGCGCCTGCACCCGCTTTTTACCCTCTGCCGTCTCTGAAAACTTAATTTCATCGAGCGGCAAGGCATCCCCATCCATCAGGTTAAAGCCCAGATCTTTAAGGCTCTCGGCAAAATGGGGCGGCAAATCGGCCCGCACTTCCAACTGCCCGCCATCGGGATGGTCCACCCGCAAACGGCGCGCATGAAGGTGCATTTTGCGGCTGATCGTTCCCGTTAAAAACGCGTCTCTGCCGCCATATTTGCCATCGCCCACAATGGGGTGGCCAATGGCCGCCATATGCACGCGCAGCTGGTGGGTGCGCCCGGTAAAGGGCTGAAGCTCGACCCAAGCGGCATTATTGCCCGCCCGGTCGATGACGCGATAGCGGGTGCGGGCGGCTGCCCCTTCTTTCTCATCGACCTGCATCTTCTCGCCGCCAGATCCGGGCTGTTTGGCGATGGGCAGTTCAATAATGCCATCTTCAATTGACGGCACGCCGACAATGATGGCCCAATAGACTTTGCGCGCCGTGCGGCTGGAAAAACTTTTGGAAAAAGCGGCCGCCGCCCGCAAGGTGCGGGCCACGAGCAGCACGCCCGATGTATCCTTATCCAGCCGATGCACCAGCTTGGGCCGCTGATCCAATTCATACCAGAGCGCATCGAGCAGACCATCGACATGCTCGGTCGTCTTGGTGCCGCCTTGCGTGGCAAGGCCCGGCGGCTTGTTGAGAACAAGCGCCGACCTGTCCTTATGAATGACAAAGCTTTCGGCAAAGGCCATCTGATCTTCGGTCAGGCGGGGCCGTTCCTTTTTCGGCTTGGCAGACGCGACCACGGGTTCCGCCGGGGGGACGCGAATCTGTTGCCCAGATTCAATCCGATCGCCCGGCGTGGCGCGCTTTCCATCAATCCGCAGCTGGCCCGTGCGGGCCCAGCGCGAGACGGCGTTAAAGCTGGCATCGGGCAGATGCCGCTTAAACCAACGGTCAAGCCGAATGCCATCATCTTCGGCATCGACGGTGAATTGGCGGACGTGATCGTTCATGCGCGCACCAGCTGATAGCCCAGCGCCAAGGCGCCGATTGAACCGATGACGGAAGCCCCGGCATAGAGCGCCGCCAGACCCCATTGGCCGCGTTCAATCATCTGAAATCCTTCAAGGCTAAAGGCCGAAAATGTGGTGAACCCACCCAATATGCCAACGCCTGCAAAAAGGCGCATCTCCTCTGACGCCGTGCCTTTCAGCACCAAGGCCGCCAGCACGCCCATCAACAACCCGCCCGCCAAATTGACGAGGAAGGTGCCCATGGGCCAGCCGCCTTTGGATGCCAACATCGTGGCGACCAGATAGCGCGCGCCAGCACCAATGGCGCCGCCAAGCATAACAGGGAAAATCGGGTACATGGCGGTGCCTTAGCCCGACTGGGCCAAGAAGAGAAGCTTTGCCGCCCGAACGCCTGAAACAGACCACTAAATAGAAAGGCTGCCCGTCACACAGGTCACACAGAGCCCGCCGACATGCACATCCGCGCCTGCGATGCGGATATGCACCTGCCCATCACGCCCAACCTCTCTGCCTTGGGACGCGAGATAGCTGTCGCCATCCCCAATTTGCCCTTTGAGCAGGCGATAGGCCGCAACTGCGCCATTGCCACTGCCGCAGACCGGATCTTCGGCAATGCCATCGGCTGGCGCGAAGGATCGAACGCTTATCCCCTCTTGCGTGATCGCAAAAAGCGTGAGGCCCGTTGTCCCCTGCACCCGATCATAATCGGCCAGCGCCGCCAAATCAGGGGCCAAAGCTGACAAGGCCTGAGCAGACGAGACTTCGCCAATCACCCAGCGCGGGCCAACATCCAAAACTTGGGGGTCATCGGCCAAAAGGCCCGGTCCACCCAATGCGGCGACGAGCCGATCTGCGTCAGGTGCAAAACTCGCGGCATAGCGGGGCAGGCGAAAGCTGCGCATTGTGTTGTCGATCGAGACCTCTACCAGCCCGACCGCGCATTGCTGAACCAGCTTGCCGTTGACGGGCGTCACACGCCCCGCCTCCAGCACCGCATGGGCCGTGCCCAATGTTGGATGGCCAGCAAAGGGCAGTTCCGCACGCGGCGTGAAAATGCGCACGCGATAGCTGGCAGCCGGATCCTCGGGCGGGAGGACAAAGGTTGTTTCCGACAAATTCGTCCATTGCGCCATTTGCTGCATCTCAGCATCCGACAGGCCGTCTGCATCCAGCACAACGGCCACCGGATTGCCGAACAGGGGCCGGCTGGTGAAGACATCCACTTGCTTGAACGCGCGCATGAAGGGCCTCGGTCTTATCAAGCGGAAACGAGCGTGATGGGTAACCCGTCCCGTGGTTTCGGGATCGGCCAAGCCTGCCATTTCGCGCCACTGCCCGCAGGCAACCCGATGCGATCTGCACGCAGCATATGCCACATCAAAATCTTGATCTGCATATAGGCGAAATGCAGGCCAAGGCACATATGCGCGCCACCGCCAAAGGGCACCCAAGCATACTTATGCCGGGCTTTGACCTGCTCTGGCGCAAAGCGCATCGGATCAAATTTTTGGGGCTCTGGCCAGTGCTCCGGCATCATATGCGTAAAGGCCGGGCTGACGCCGACATAGGTGCCTGCCTTCAGCTGATAGCCGCCAAATTCAAAATCCCGCACCGCCCGACGCGGGATAGAGGGAACCGGGGCCATCATCCGCAGCGATTCCTTAAACGCATAATCGGTCAGCACCAGATCATTGAGGCGGTCATAAGGAAGATCATCCCCGGCAATGCCGAGGCCTGCCATTTCGTCAGCCAATCTGTCCTGCCATTCCGGATTTTGGCCGAGCAGCATGACCATGGAACTGGCCGATGAGGTGATCGTATCATGGGCTGCCATCATCAGAAAATTCATGTGATCGATAATCTCATCATCGGAGAGCATCGATCCATCTTCATTGGTCGCGCGGCAAAACTGGCTGAACATGTCCTGCGCATTGCCCGCCCGACGCTTGGGCACTTCGCGCCCGAAATAGTCTTTCAAAAAGGCGCGACCCGCCACGCCCTTGGCCATTTTCGTGCCGGGTATCGGAACGCGCACAACGCCGACCGAGGCCTGCACCATATCGACAAAGGCTTGATTAATCTGGTTCGCTTCTGGCCCCCAGGGAATGCCCAGAAAGGATGTTGCCGCCAGATCGAGCGTCAGCGCCTTGATCGCAGGATAAAAGGCAAAGCTTTTGCCGCGCCACTCCCGCATGCGGGCCGCAATGCCGGCATTCAGCGCTTCGGCATAAAGTTTCATCGGCTCTGGCTTGAATGCGACCGACAGCGCTTTGCGATGCCCGCGATGCTGGTCAAAATCCATCAGCATTAGACCGCGCGGGAAGAGCAGGTTGAGCACAGGGCCCCAGCCCTGTTCAGAGGAGAACAGCTTGTCCCGATCAAACAAGACCAGCTCATTGGCGTCTGGCCCCAAGAGCTGAATATTGCGGCCGCCAAAGCTACGTGCGCGGTAAATGGGGCCATAGGTTGCGGCCATGTTGCGGGTGAAGGCATGGGGATCGCGCAATTGCATGAAGGTGGTGCCAACCAGCGGCCACCCATCGGTGCCCGGAATCTCTTCCGTTGCGGATCGGGGCAAAACAGGCAGCCAATGCGGATTGGCCTCATGAGTGTGTGCGTAAGCCATCAAATCTCCTCATCGCCGCGGCATCTTCGACTCGCTGGCAAAGGAGGGAGGTAAGCAGCCAATCGCCCGCTTGCAATGCCACTCAAGGTTGGTCACTTTATACGGATGCGAAATCTTATTTCTCTCCTCATCGGGGCCGCGGGCCTGATGCTTGTCGCTCTTGCCTTTCTACCCCTACTTGGCTGGGCCAATTGGTTCATTTTGCCAATGGCCATTATCGGTCTCGGCATTGGGGCGACCTCAGATCGCACGGCGGGGCGGAACCTCAATATCGTTGTGATTCTCATCGGCGTGCTGCGCCTCAGCCTAGGCGGCGGAATATTTTGAGACCCTTTTTTGGGGATCCTCTCGGATTCTTAAATTATTAACCATTTGCGGCAATATCGTTCTTTTGATTGCAATTACGCAGTCGGATTAAGTCGAATGAATGCAAATGGAGGATAGCCATGGCCTGGGGAACAAAACTCATGGACAGTGACATTCAAAGTCCAAACGAAGCTGTGAGTGGCAGCCTGATCAGCAGCGAAGTTGCGATCAAAGGAAATCTGGATGCCAAGGGGGATGTGCATCTTAACGGGGAAGTTCAAGGCGAAGTCATTTGTGACTTTTTCTCGCTTGGGGAAACTGGGTACCTCAAAGGTGATGTGACGGCGCAGCGCGCGCGCATTTCCGGCAGAATTGAAGGGACGATTTCGGCCACAGAAATTGTGTTGGAAAAATCGGCCCGCGTCACAGGCGACATTCTCTATGACAACCTATCAATCGAAGGCGGCGCCTTGGTCGATGGAAAATTATCGCCCAAAAATGGTGCGCGCAAAGATCTAAAGCTTGTCGCGAGCGGAGCAGACTGACGCGCGCACCTTGCGGCGGGCGAAAGTTGCTGGTGCATGGGGAGTCAATTTCGCCTAAAGGGCGGGGATGACGACCGATCTTCACCATATTCCAACGCTTTCGCTCGTCGACCAAGAGCGTGATCCCGAAAGATTTGCCCAAGCCTTTGGCGCGTCCTTTCGCCGCTTTGGTTTTGCGATTGTGACCGACCATGGGATTGACCCCAAACTCATCGAAGGGGCTTGGGATCAGACACACCAGCTTTTTGACCTGCCCGAGGAGGCCAAACGCCGTTACTATTCAGCAGAGCTTGCGGGCCAGCGCGGCTATACCCCCTTTGGCACCGAAATTGCCAAGGATGCAGCGCATGTTGACCTGAAGGAGTTTTGGCATGTGGGCCGCGATCTGCCCACCGGGCATCGCTTCCGCGATCATATGCCCGACAATATCTGGCCCGCTGAACTTCCCGAATTTGAAGCCATCTTCACGGACATGTACGCCGCCTTTGACCGGGCGGGAAACCAGCTTTTATCGGCCATTGCTCGCTATCTTGGCCTTGCGCCGGATTGGTTTGCCGACAAGGTGGATCATGGCAATTCGGTGATGCGCCTGCTCCATTATCCGCCGATCCCGGCCGATGCGCCGGGCATTCGCGCGGGCGCGCATGGCGATATCAACTTAATCACGCTGCTGCTGGGCGCAGAAGAAGGTGGCTTGCAATTGTTGACGCGCCAAGGTGAATGGCTCTCCATCGCCCCGCCGGAAGGGGCGCTTGTCATCAATGTGGGCGATATGCTGGAACGGCTGACCAATAACCAGCTGCCCTCCACCATTCATCGCGTACTCAATCCACCGCCGGAGCGCCGCCATATCCCGCGCTATTCCATGCCGTTTTTTCTGCATCTGGCCTCAGATGTTCTCATTGAGACCCTGCCGGGCTGCATGGATGACGA
>RFSU01000058.1 GCA_009923795.1 Sphingomonadaceae bacterium | reverse complement strand
TGTCGCTGCCATGCAGGCGCATGATATTGGCGCGATCGATCTTGTCGTCGTCAATCTTTATCCCTTTGCGCAAACCGTCGCCAAAGGCGCCAGCCGCGATGAGATCATCGAGAATATCGATATTGGTGGCCCATCTATGGTGCGGTCAGCGGCCAAAAACCATGAATTTGTCGCCATCGTGACCGATCCCGCCGATTATGCAGAGCTGATAGCGGCGCTCGATGAAAAGGACGGGGCAACCGATTACGCCTTCCGTCGGCGGCTGGCTGCCAAAGCCTATTCAGCCACCGCTGCCTATGATGCGATGATCAGCCAATGGTTTGCCTTTGCGGATCTGGGCCAAAATTTCCCCGACATGCTGGCCGTCACTGCCAAGCGCAAGGAAGAGCTGCGCTATGGTGAAAATCCGCATCAGCAGGCGGCGCTCTACATCCCCAATGGCCCGCATGTGCATGGCATTGCACAGGCCGAGCAGCTTCAGGGCAAGGAGTTGAGTTATAATAATTATAACGACGCCGATGCGGCGCTGGAGTTGTTGAGCGAGTTTCGGAGCGGCCCGCCGACTGTTGTGATTGTAAAGCATGCCAACCCCTGTGGGGTTGCCAGTGGGGCGACGCTTTTGGAGGCCTATCGCAATGCGTTGCACTGCGACTCAGTCTCGGCCTTTGGCGGGATTATCGCCGTGAACCGCCCGCTGGATGGCCCAACGGCAGAGGCCATGTGTGAGATTTTTACAGAGGTGGTGGCAGCCCCAGCAGCAGATGAGGCTGCGCGGGCGGTCTTTGCAAAGAAAAAGAACCTTCGCCTTCTGATCACGGGCGACCTTCCTGATCCAGCGCGGCCGGGCCTCAATATCAAAAACATCGCAGGCGGGTATCTGGTGCAGAGCCGGGATAATGGCTGTTTAACGCAGGATATGCTGAAGGTCGTGACCAAGCGGGCACCAACAGAGCAGGAGTTGAAAGACTGCCTCTTTGCTTGGACGGTTGCCAAGCACACCAAATCCAATGCGATTGTCTATGCCAAAGACGGCGTGACGGCAGGTATTGGGGCCGGGCAAATGAACCGCAGGGACTCTGCCCGGATTGCCGCGATTAAGGCACGCGAAGCAGCAGACACTTATGGTTGGGACCAGCCCCGCACCCTTGGCAGCGCGGTTGCGTCTGACGCCTTCTTCCCCTTCGCAGATGGCTTGCTGGCCGCGGTTGAGGCGGGGGCCACGGCGGTGATTCAGCCGGGCGGGTCCATCCGTGATGATGATGTGATTGCTGCGGCTGATGAGGCTGGGCTGGCCATGGTCTTTACCGGGATGCGCCATTTCCGCCATTAAAGCGGGGCGGCGGCTTTATTTCAGGCGGCGGAACAGGACGCGGTCTTCCTCTTGGAAGCCGCGTTTCCAAATCACCCAGCAATAGACGCCCAAGATGGCCGGTATGCCAAAGGCAAGCTCCACCCATTCGGGCAGCCGGATGAAAATCTGGCCGACAAGAACAGCCACAAATGCGGCAGACACAAGCGGCCAGCGCCAGACAGAAACGGGCGCATCCAGCATCCGACGCGCCAGGAGCGATTTGGCAAGCGATCCCACCGCAAGGGCAAGGCAGAGCGATGCCGCAGCACCTGCAGCGATCCACGTTTCGTCCAGTCCCTCTTTCTGTAAACCATAGAGGATCACGATTGTGAGCACCGCTTGCAGCCCAATCATCCCGAATGAAATCAGCATGTTGCGATGGCGCGCGACGTACACAAGAGCCGCCTCGCTGACGACGGAAAGGGCGGCAACAACTTCTGCGGCTAAGAGGAAGGCAAGTGCGGCCGTCCCGCCAACAAAACTCCCCCCCGGTCCGATGAGCCCCAATATCCCGGCTGCCGGAATGCCCAATGTCAGTGCTACGCCAAGCTGCGCCGCCAAAATCCAAAAGCCGACTTGGCTGATTTGTCGGGCGACAGCCGCACGATCATTTTCCTCCAGCCGTCGGGTGATGACTGGGCCTAAAACGGGGTCAAAGCTGGTCTTCAGCTTTTGCGGCAGCGAGGCGACTTGTTGGGCGACCCAATAAATCCCCACCGTCGCCGGGGAGACGAACAGGCCAAGAATTGCCAGATCAATTCGCCGAGAGCCCCATTCAATCGCATCTGCCGCTGCAAGCGGGGCGTTGCGTCGGGTTAGGGCCCACAGCGCATTTGGCCGGGGCCTCCAGTTCTTGGGAAGACCATAGGTTTTCAGAAAGGGGATGAGCGAGGCAATGAACGCGGCCCCCATGGACAGCGCATAGGCAATGAGCAAGCCGTCGCGCGGAAGGCTCCATGCCAAGGCAAAGGCCGCAATGCTGATTGTCCAAGGTTCAATGATCGCGCGGGCCCGCACGGTTGCGCCGACATCAAAGCGATAGGCAAGGGCGGAGAGCATCAGGTCTGACGCCGCCAGCGCAGGCACAATGAGCGGGAGCAGATAATCAAGCCGGTTGATCGTGCTGTTGGGGAACATGATTTGGGGGAAGATCATCAACAAGGCTGTCAGCGGTAATGTCGCTAGCAGAACGACGACGAGTCCGTCCCAAGCCCCATTTTCTTTTCCCTCTCCTGTCAAATGAAGGGCCAAGCCGCGCTTTAGCCCGAGTGTTGCCAATTGGGCCGCAAATTCAACGATGATGATGGCATAGGCAAGGCGGCCCAACGCCTCTGCCCCATACCATTGCCCCGCGATGATGAGGAAGGGAATGCGCGCCATGAGGCGCACGAAAAAGCCTGCGACATTTGTGCGACCACCCTTGGCCAGAGCCTGAAGGTCATCGCCCGCATACGGGGCGCTGCTGGTCAATGTGCATCACCCCAAGTACGGCCAGTGCCAATTTCAACGCCCAACGGCACATCGAGCGTCACCAGAGGTTCAGCCGCTTCGGCCATGACACGTTCAATAACCGGGCAAGCAGCTGCAACATCTGCTTCGGGAAGTTCAAAGACAAGTTCGTCATGTACCTGCAACAGCATGCGAACATTGGGGAGCCCGGCTTGCAGCAGGGCAGGTTCCATTCGAACCATCGCGCGCTTGATAATGTCGGCGCTCGTTCCTTGAATGGGGGCGTTCATGGCGGCCCGCTCACTCCCGGCCCGTTCGGTCTGGTTCTGGCTGGTGATACGCGGGAAATGGGTTTTGCGTCCGAAAAGTGTTTCGGTGAAGCCCATTTCGCGCGCCATTTGCTGGGTTTGGCTGATATAGCGGTTAATGCCGGGAAAACGCTCAAAATAGCGGTCGATCATCGACTGCGCTTCGTCTGCTGATATGCCCAGGCGGCCCGCCAAACCCCAGCGCGAAATGCCATAAAGCAGCGAGAAGTTGATCGTTTTCGCCCGACCACGCGTGTCGCGGTTCACCTCGCCAAACAGCTCCTGCGCGGTGCGGGCGTGAATATCCTCGCCATTGGCAAAGGCGTCTTTCAGCGCGGGAACATCGGCCATATGCGCGGCCAGTCGCAGCTCGATTTGGCTATAATCTGCCGACAGCAGGACATTTCCCGGCTCTGCCACAAAGGCTTGCCGAATACGCCGCCCCGCTTCTGAACGGATTGGGATATTCTGCAAATTGGGGTCGTTGGAGGAGAGGCGTCCCGTCTGCGCGCCCGTGAGGCTATAGCTGGTGTGGACACGCCCGGTCTTGGGGTTGATCTGCTGCTGCAGCGCATCGGTATAGGTGGATTTGAGCTTGGACAATTGCCGCCAGTCGAGCACCTTGCGGGCAATCTCAACGCCATCATCCGCCAGTCGTTCCAACACGGTCACATCGGTTGAATAATCGCCCGACTTGCCCTTCTTACCACCCTTCAGGCCCATTTTTCCAAATAAAACTTCGCCCAATTGCTTAGGGCTGCCCACTGAAAACGGCTCTCCGGCCAGACCATGGATTTCGATTTCCAGAGCCGCAATGCCATCTGAGAATTCGGCAGACATGCGGGCCAGTTCTTCCCGGTCAACCTTGATGCCGCGCATCTCCATGCGCGCAAGGACGGGAATGAGCGGGCGATCCACACGTTCATAGACCCGTGTCGCTTGTTCTGCCGACAGTCGCGGCTTCAGGGCATGCCAAAGGCGCAGCGTGACATCGGCATCTTCGGCGGCATAGGCCGTCGCTGTCTTTAGTTCGACCTGATTGAACCGAAGCTGGTTTTTGCCGGAGCCGCAGACATCCTTAAAGGCGATGCAACTATGCCCCAAATGGGTGAGTGCAAGCTCATCCATGCCGTGATTGCGTTTGCCGGCATCCAGATCGAAACTCAAAACCATTGTGTCGTCGATTGGCGACACATCGATCCCATAACGGGTCAGGACGTTGAGATCATATTTGATGTTATGGCCGATTTTGAGAACCGATGGATCTTCAAGAAGCGGCTTGAGCATGGCCAGCGCGGTTGCCATCGGGATCTGCTTGGGCGCATCGGAAAACAGGTCATTCCCGCCATGGGCCAGCGGAATATAGCAAGCAAGGTTCGGCCCTGTCGCAAGGCTCACTCCGACTAGGCCCGCCGCAATGGCATCCAGCGCATCGGTTTCCGTATCGACAGCGATGACACCTGCCAGCCGGGCCTCGGCAATCCAGCTGGCGAGATCAGCTTCGGTCTGAATACAGGCGTAGGCATCGCGATCAAAGATCTGCGCGACAGGTTCTGCGGCAGCCTCTGGCGCGCCGGTGCGGGCTTCCGTCTTGATCAGCTTCATCGTTTGATGGTCAGCGCGACCCGGCTCTCCGTCCAGTTTTTTGAGCAGTGAGGAAAAGCCATGATGTTCCAAAAATGCGCGCAAGGGCGGCTCTGGGATTTCTTTGAGAAGAAGGTAGTCCAGCGGTTCCGGTAGCGCTGCATCCTCTTTCAAGGTCACCAATATATGCGATAGCCGGGCCATATCGGCATGGGCGATCAGGTTATCGCGCATTTTGGAGGGTTTCATATCTGGAGCCGCGGCGAGCACGGCTTCGACTGTGCCAAATTCTTGGATCAGCTTGGCCGCGGTTTTGGGGCCGATGCCGGGGATGCCGGGGACATTATCTGCGCTGTCGCCCATGAGCGCCAGAACGTGGCCCAATTGTTCCGGGCTGACACCGAACTTCTCGATCACGGCATGCGGGCCTAACCGCTCGCTCTTCATCGGATCGAGCATGTCCAGACCGGGCTGGATCAACTGCATAAGATCCTTGTCGGTCGACACGATCGTGACGAGCCAGCCTTGGGCAAGGGCGGCTCTCGCATAGGAGGCAATAATGTCGTCAGCTTCCAGCCCGATTTCCTCAATGCACGGCAGCGAGAAAGCGCGCGTCGCATCCCGGATCATCGGGAATTGGGGAACCAGATCTTCCGGGGCAGGCGGGCGATGGGCCTTATACTGATCGTAAATCTCATTGCGGAAGGATTTGCCCGACGCGTCTAATATGACAGCCATATGGGTCGGCCCATCCGCCTTGTGCAGCGCATCTGCGAGCTTCCACAACATGGTTGTATAACCATAGACCGCACCAACGGGTTCATCGTGAATATTGGTCAGCGGTGGGAGGCGGTGATAGGCCCTGAAAATATAGCCCGAGCCGTCAACGAGATAGAGATGTTTTTGTTCGCCCATGACGGGGGATTAGCAAGCGGACGCCAATTTGGCGACAGCTTTTGCGGGTTAGTTTGCGCTTGCAGAGACGCCCGAGGAGCGGGACGCAAATTGGCCGGAACGGTGGCTGGCCACTACAGTGGCTGCAACCTGCTGGATCAGCCGTTGGCGATAGCTAATGGGGGCTTTTGTATCCGCGATCATCACGGCGACGGTATAGCTTGTGCCATCTGGCGCCGTCATGATGCCCACATCGTTAAAGCCAGCGGTTCTGCTCTGCAAATCTTGGCCGGTGCCTGTTTTATGCGCCAGTTTCCAGCCCGCAGGGACGCCCGCCTTAAGTCGCGCCCGGCCAGTGGCTGTATGTTCCATAACGTTCAACAAATAGCGGGTGGATTGGGCGCTCAATAATTCGCCGCGTTTTAGACGTGCCAGCGAGCGCGCAATGGCGGCGGGTGTCGCGCCATCCATCGGGTCTGCCACATATTTGTCCATCGCGCTTTTGCGCACACTCAGGGGCAGGGATGCACGGGCATTTTGGAATGCCCAGCCGCTGCTATATTCCGGACGCCAAGTCAGGCCCGCTGTCGCTGCCTGAAAATGCCGTTCTCCCGGGCCAAAGCGAATGGCCCCAAGCCGCTTAGATGCAATAAGATCTCGAATGGCGGTTGGGCCGCCAACACGGCGCATCAGGAAGTCATTGGCAGTATTGTCGCTTTGCGTCATCGCGCGCTGCAACAGGGCGCCAATTGTTGTTGTATAGCCATTGGGGCCGATCAGCGATGCAATTGGCTGATGAAAGAGCGTCATGTCAGATCTGCGCAGCGTGACTTTATCTTCAAGGCGCAGCCGCCCTTTATCCACCGCGTCCATCACAGCGATGGATACCCATAGCTTGGACACGCTCTGTTGCGGCATTGGCTCATCGCCGCGATAGGAGACCATCCAAGATCCATCGCCCTTCATCACGGCGATGCCGGCCTTGCCCGGAAAGGAAGACCACAAAGCCCTGAGGGAGGTGGTCAATTCCGCCGGTGCCGCGCGGGCGGAATCATTCATGGTTAGCCCCGGCGATGGCGGCGGCACCATGATGCTGATCGAATGACCCGTTGCGCGCAGCTTTAGCGTCATTGGGGAGCCTGAGGCCTGATCATTTTTAGCAGAGGCAGGTTTCTTGACAGAGGCTGCTTCGGCAAAGGCCGGCAATTCGGCCGGGGCTATGCATGCGAGCGTCAACAAGCAGATCCCAATGGTTAGCCGAACCGGGTTTGCCGCCGTTGATGTCATATCCAAATGTCCCCTGTTCTTGCCGACAAGTCCTAGCAAGACCGATGAATCGGGCCACCCGCCTTGCGACGAACGATTCTGTGGCAGCGACGAATGGAGCATATATGCCGAATAAAAGCTTATATTCCATTAACATTGCTTGGTTTGGCCAAAATTCTTTCAAGAAGGAAAATTGCAGCACGACATGATTAATCTTCTCCGGCTGGACGCTCCGAGCCAAAATCCCTATCGAGCGTGTTAGAAAACGGGAAGGAAAGTCTCTATGGCATCGGGCCTTGCAGCGCTGCTGGATGATGTGGCGGTGATTGCCAAATTGGCGGCCGCGTCCATTGATGATGTCGGGGCCGCGGCCGGGAAGGCAGGCGTGAAGGCAGCAGGCGTCGTCATTGACGATACTGCCGTGACACCACGCTATGTGACGGGCTTTACGCCGGATCGGGAATTGCCGGTCATTTATCGCATTGCCCGCGGCTCCCTGCGCAATAAGCTGCTCGTCATCCTCCCCATCGCCCTGCTGCTGAGCTATTTTCTTCCCGCTGCCATTACGCCCATTTTGATGGCGGGCGGGGCCTATCTTTGCTTTGAAGGGGCCGAGAAGGTTTTGGAATCGCTGCGGCCTAAGCCGGAGAAATTAGAAGAAGCGGGAGTTGAATTGAGCGCGGTCGGGCATGAATCCCAGATGGTTGCAGGGGCTGTGCGAACAGACTTTATCCTGTCTGCAGAAATTATGGCGATTGCGCTGGCGGAAGTCGCGGAAGAGCCAATTGCGATGCAGGGCAGCATTTTGTTGATCGTGGCGCTTGCCATTACCGTCGCCGTCTACGGGGTGGTCGCTTTGATTGTGAAGATGGATGATCTTGGCCTGCGCATGGCGCAGGGCGGCAGCGCGCTGGGAACGGCCGTAGGCACTCGGCTTGTGCGGGCGATGCCGTTTGTTTTGTCGGCATTGTCGATCATCGGTATCGCCGCGATGATTTGGGTGGGCGGCGGCATTGTTCTCCACGGGCTGCACGAATTCCATCTGACCCCCTTGCCAGAATGGGTCGATCATTTGGCGAAGTCTGCAGGGCTCGCTGTGCCTGTCGCACAGGCCAGTGTTCAATGGATCGCCCATGCGGCGGGCGCGGGCGTATTTGGCCTGGCACTTGGGTCGGTCATTGTCGGGGCGCACCATTTTTGGGCGCACCGAAAGGGCTAAACTTGCCTTAGGGTGCCGGGGCTTCGATCCGCGCCTCGCTTGGCGGATTTTTGGCCATCAGGGCCGCTGTCGCCTCTGCGCCTTTCAACGCGCGGATGATGTTGCGGCTGGCGATTTTCTCAAGGTCAGACTGGCTATAGCCGCGCTTTGCCAGTTCGATGAACAACGCGGGATAGCCAGACACATCCTCCATCCCTAAGGGCGCGCTATCCATGCCGTCATAATCCCCGCCGAGACCGATATGATCGATCCCAGCGACCGCGCGGATATGGTCAATATGGTCGGCTACCTCCTCTATGGTTGCCACAGGCTTTGCATTGGCCTTGTCCCATGCCGCCAGCCCGGCTGAGACCAGCGCTTTGTCATAAGGGTAAAGCTTTTGTAGGCGCGCCTCTTCCCCAGCGCGCGAGGCAGACCATTGGCGCACCTTTTCACTCACATAATCGGGCAGAAGCACAACCATAACGCCCGCCATTTTGCGGCAGGCGTTCTAGCACGCTGTCGGGCACATTGCGCCCATGTCCATCAATGGCGCGTGCGCCCGAATGGCTGAAAATGACCGGGGCTTTGGCGATGTCGAGCGTATCTTGCATCGTCGCTTCCGACACATGGCTGAGATCAACCAACATGCCGATCCGGTTCATTTCCTTCACAATTTCAAAGCCAAAGGGTGAGAGGCCATCAAATTTTGGCGCATCGGTCCCGCTATCCGCCCAGGCCATGGTTTTGCTGTGGGTCAGCGTCATATAGCGGGCGCCCGCACGATACATTTGCCGCAGCACCGCAACCGATGAGCCGATGGAATGGCCGCCTTCCATGCCAATCAGAGACGCAATCTTCTTGTCCTTAAACGCCGTTTCAATGTCGGCGGCTGTCAGGGCAAGGCGCAGATCATTGGGGTAAGCAGCGACAAGGCGGTGGACAGTATCAATTTGCTCCGTCACCTCGCGCGCAGCCTCTGCCTCTGGAAGAGAGGCCGGCACCCAGACAGACCAGAACTGGCCCCCAACCATTCCCTTTTTCAGGCGGGTAAGGTCCGTGTGCATGACCATGTGATCCGCATCGCCCGTCTTGCTTGTGTCGCGGAAATCAAAGCGGTTCAGATTATTGTCAAAGCGTGCCCGGATTTGTTCCGGCACATCATTATGCCCATCGACGACCGGCGCATTTTTGAGCGCAGCTCTGGCCGTTTGCTCGGGTGTGGCCGCATGGGCAAGGCCAGCAGACAGAAGAAGGGCAATGGCGAAGGGGGTGCGGTTCTTGATCATAAGCTTGGCTTAACTTGCGAAAAGGCCATGTCAAACCCGTTTCGTGCCGCACAAGTTTTTGCGACCAGTCTTGCCATTAAGGACGGCATTGCGCAGGAGCAGTTTCAGACCCGTAGATTCAGCAAAAGGCCCGCGTCATGACCATTGAAACCCTCTCCACCAATCGCAGCCATGGCGGAACGCAAGGTGTGTATAAGCACGCCTCCAGCGCGACGGGGACGGAGATGACGTTTTCGGTCTTCGTGCCGGATCATGCGCCGGGCGCGAAGCTTCCGGTGGTCTGGTATCTGTCTGGCCTGACCTGCACCCATGCGAATGTTACCGAGAAGGGTGAATTTCGGGCCGCCTGCGCAAAGCTTGGTCTGATTTTCGTCGCGCCCGATACCAGCCCGCGTGGCGAAGGTGTGGCGGACGATGCCGAGGCCGCTTATGATTTTGGTCTGGGTGCTGGATTTTACGTCAATGCAACGCAAGACCCCTTTGCCCCGCATTATCGGATGCGTGATTATATTGAGCGGGAATTGCCTGATCTCATCGCGGCCAATTTCCCCGTGGATAGCACGCGCCAGGGCATTACGGGCCATTCCATGGGCGGGCATGGTGCGCTGACCATCGCATTGCGCAATCCGGATCGCTTCAAGAGTGTCTCCGCCTTTGCGCCCATCGTTTCCCCGCTCAACTGCCCTTGGGGGCATAAGGCGCTGGCGGGCTATCTTGGCCCCGATCAAGCGGCTTGGGCTGAGTATGACGCCTGTGCCTTGATCGAAGGCGGCGCGCGCTTGCCCGACCTTTTGGTGGATCAGGGCGGGGCGGATAACTTTCTAGTGGAACAGCTTAAGCCTGAATTGCTCGAAGCCGCCTGTGCAAAGGCCGGGCAGAAGCTGACGCTGCGGATGCAGCCGGGCTATGACCATAGCTATTATTTCATCTCAAGCTTCATGGCTGATCATTTGCACTGGCATGCCGAGCGGCTTCGCTAACCAGCGTTTCGGTAGCAGGCTTAGGCTCTGGCACGACGACCAGCGAAAAGCTCTTCCCCGGTTTCAAATATCGCTTTGCGAGCCTTTGTAGATCGCGCGGTGTGATCTTTTCCAAGTCGCTTTGCCAGCGCAGTAAATTGGTAATACGCATGGGGTTGCGTGTCGCGCCGGAGAGTTGGCTGAGCCAATAGCTGTTGCCCGTCGATGCCCGGCTGAGGCGCTGACGCATGGGGCCGATGGCGCGCTGCAATTCATCTGGAGAGACCGGGCGTGTCGCAAGGTCAGCGGCAATGGCGCGGGCGCGGGTGAAGAAAACATCCACGGCATCGGGCTTCACCTGCGCCAGAGCGGTAAAGCTGCCGCCTGATCGATAGCCAATCGGCCAGTTGCTCTCCACATCGGGGCTATAGCTTGCGCCGTCGCCTTCGCGGAATTGTTCAAACAAACGGTCGTTGAAAATGGCGGCGAGCATATCAAGTTGACGACCTGTCCGAATGGTTTTCGTCCCGGCACCCGTTGGCCATGACAAAAGGGAAATTGCCTGATCTAGGGACCCCTGATGCGTCAGGCGAAGGGGCGTGCGGTTGGGCCGCGCGGTGCTGATGATATCGCCATTGGTGATCGTGGAAGCCTCTGGCCGAGGCGCCATGGCCCCAAAGCTATCGAGCACGGCTTTGCGCGTGGCTTCTGGATCAAAGTCGCCAAAAATGGACAATTCAATTGGCCCATGTGCCAAAACGCGCTCCCAAAAATCTCGGAAGCTCTGGGGCGTGAGGGCTTCAACATCGGCTTCATCGGGGGTTGCCCAGCGTTTATCTCCATCGCGCAGGATGGTACCAAGCTGGCGCGTCAGGACATCGCCGGGGGAGCTTGTCGCCGTGCGTAGTCCAAGCAGCATCGCCGCCCGCGCCCGCAAGAGGGGGGCTGGGTCCCAGCCGGGATGAACAAATTTTGTCGCCATTAGCTTGAGTTGATCGGCAAGATCGGCCGGGCGGGTCATCGCCCGCATGAAATAGGCATCATCGCCCACTTCAACGCCGATGCTGATTTGCCGCCCATTGGTCAGCCGGTCGAGCGCATCCTGTCCGAGATCGCCAATCCCAGAGGCGGGCAGGGCATTGGCTGCCCAAATGGGGGTAATGGCATCCCGCGGTAGGCCAAGCCGCCCAG
>RFSU01000057.1 GCA_009923795.1 Sphingomonadaceae bacterium | reverse complement strand
GTGCGCACGCAAAGCCTGTTGGGCAAAGATGCCCCCTATGTCCCCGGTTGGGATTGCCTTGTCCATCGGCACAAACCATTGCGGCGTGCAGCGATAGATGACCTTTGCCTTGGACCGCCAGCTATGCGGATAGCTGTGCTTATAATCGGCGGATGCGGCAACCAGCGCGCCTGCTTCGCGCAAGGCCGTGCAAATCGGGCCATCAGGCGCGTTGAATTTGGGGTTGATGACGCTGCCTTCGCCGCCGAGCCAAGCCCAATCGGCGCGATAGCGGCCATCGCCTTCCACCGCGAAAACGGGCTCAATGCCATTGGCCTTGCACAGATCAAAATCATCCTCGCCATGGTCGGGCGCCATATGGACAAGGCCCGTGCCGCTTTCTGTGGTGACGAAATCGCCAGGGAGAAGCGGGCGGGGCTTGGCGAAGAATCCGCCCAGCGCGTGCATTGGGTGACGGGCGATTGTGCCGGCGAGGTCGGAGCCCTTGATTGTTTTGATCGTGTTGATCTCAACATTGGCCCGGGCCGCGAAGGCGGCACTCAGTTCGGCCGCGATAAGCAGCTTACGGCCATTTGCCGAGACCAAAACATACTCAACATCCGGCCCATAAGCGAGCGCCTGATTGACCGGGATCGTCCAAGGCGTAGTGGTCCAGATAACGGCCGACGCCCCTTCCAGTTCTCGACAATTCGGCGCATCAACAATCTCAAACGCCACATCAATCTGCGTTGAAGTGATATCCTCATATTCAACTTCGGCTTCGGCGAGCGCGGTCTTTTCAACGGGGCTCCACATCACGGGCTTGGCCCCGCGATAAAGCTGGCCACTTTCGGCGAATTTCAACAATTCACCGACAATGGTCGCCTCGGCGTCGAAATCCATGGTGAGATAGGGATTGTCCCAATCGCCGTTGATGCCGAGCCGCTTCAATTGTTCGCGCTGACGATCCACCCATTGGCGGGCATAGGCGCGGCATTCGGCGCGGAATTCCTCAACCGGAACCTCGTCCTTATTGCGCTTTTTCTTGCGATATTCTTCCTCAACCTTCCACTCAATGGGCAGGCCGTGGCAATCCCAACCGGGGACATAGGGGGCATCTTTGCCCAACAGGCTTTGCGTGCGCACGACCATGTCTTTCAAGATATGGTTGAGCGCATGGCCAATATGCATGTCGCCATTCGCATAGGGCGGGCCATCATGCAGGATGAACTTTTCCCGGCCCTGCCGCGCATCGCGCAGGCGGCGATACAAATCCATGCCCTGCCAGCGTGCGAGAATGCCCGGCTCCTTTTGCGGCAGGCCGGCCTTCATCGGAAAGTCGGTCTTGGGCAGGAACACGGTGTCGCGATAGTCGCGGGTTTCAGGAGTTGGCGCGTCAGTCATAGCGCCGGGCCTTACGGGAAGCGCGCGGGCAAATAAAGTCTTTCGGCCGATATTGTCGCGGGGTCAGGCGGTCAGAATGGCGCGTGCTTCGTCGCAATCCCGCGCCATTTGCACCATCAGTGCATCAAGGCTGTCAAACTTGGCTTCGGGCCGCAGGAAAGAGATGAAGTCAATCTCAATCACCTGATCATAAAGATCGCCGGAAAAATCAAAGAAATGTGGCTCTAACAATTCTTTGGGCGGATCAAAGCTGGGCCGGATGCCGAGATTGGCCGCGCCCAACAGCGTGCGGCCGTCGGCGGTGCGTCCGCGCACGGCATAAATGCCATAACGGGGCCGCAGATAGTGGGCCATATCGATATTGGCGGTTGGAAAGCCCAGTTTGCGGCCATTTTTATCGCCATGCTGCACGCGCCCCTCAACCGCAAAGGGCCGGGTGAGCAGGCGTGTGGCGGTGTCGCAATCGCCAGCCTTTAAGGCATCACGAATGCGGCTGGAGGAAATGGGGCCATCATCATCGCACACCGGGCCAAGGGCGGCACATGTGATGCCGTGCGCGGCGCCCAATGTTTCTAATACGCCAATATTGCCGCTGCGCCCTTTACCAAAGGTAAAGTCTTCGCCCGTCACAACGCCCGTTGCGCCCAAATGGCCGCCCAGCCAATCGGTGACAAACGCCTCTGCGGTCACATTGGCCAGCGTCTCTCCAAAGGAAAAGACGATCATCGCATCGGCCCCCGCTTCGGCCAGATGGCGCTGGCGCTGATCCAGCGTGGTCAGGCGAAAAGGCGGCGTATCTGGACGAAAATAGGTGACCGGGTGGGGATCAAAAGTGGCGACCAGAGCGGGCACGCCTGCCGCGCGCGCCATCTCCACCGCTCGGCCAATCACGGCCTGATGCCCCGCATGCACGCCATCAAAATTGCCAAGCGCCACCACGCCCCCGCGAAATTCAGCAGGGATGGGCGCATTACCAGTGAGACGTGGAATCGTGAGACGGGGGATCGTGCGGGACATAAGGCGGCCTATATGGATCGGTCAGCGCGGCGGCAAGGCCGCCTTCAGAACGCGGGCGACATTGCCGCCCATGACCTTGCGAATCTCATCTTCGGCAAAGCCTTCATCGAGCAGCGCCTGAGTGACATGGGCCACATTGGCGGTGTCAAAGGGCGTGGTTGTCGCGCCATCAAAGTCAGAGCCAAGCCCCACATGGTCAATGCCCACCAAATTGCGGACATGGGCAATCGCCTTGGCAATGGCGCGGGGGTTGGTGGAACAAATGGCGGCATCCCAATAGCCAATGCCAACCACGCCGCCGGTGCGGGCCACGCCCCGAATTTCATCATCGGTCAGATTGCGGTTGACCTTGCAAGTTGCCTGCACGCCGCCATGGCTGGAGACGACCGGACGCTTGGCGAGTTTCAAGATGTCCGCCACCGCCGCATGGCTGGCATGGGCAATATCAACGATCATCCCGCGCGCTTCCATATCGGCTAATATCTGCCGACCCAGCGGCGTCAGCCCGCCCTTTTTCTCGCCATGCATGGAGCCTGCGACTTCATTGTCAAAGAAATGGGCAAAGCCCGCCATGCGAAAGCCTGCCTTATAGAGCACATCCAGATTGGCGCGCTTGCCTTCCAGATTTTGCAATCCTTCGATGGAGAGCAATGCCCCGACCGGCACGGCCCCGGTTTTGGCGCGGGCCGCCATCAGCCGATCCAGATCCGCACCCGTGCGAATGATCCGGAGCTGACCTCCAGAGGCTTGTTCGGCGCGGTTGAGCTTTTCTGCATGCCAAAGCGACCGTTCCAACAGCGACGTCCATGTCCGTGGCGGCTGCAGCTGGCCGATGGCAAGTGCGGTGATATTGTCCGTCTTGGCGGAATTGGCGTCATAATTCTGCCCGCGCGGCGTCTTGGTGACGGATGAGAAGATTTGCAGGCCGACATGCCCGTCCTCCAACCGGGGAAGGTCAATATGCCCGCGACCTGCGCGGTCGAGCAGATCGCGTTTCCACATCAGCGTGTCGCCATGCAGATCGGCGATGAAGAGCGTCTTGTGCAGCGCCTGTGCCTTGGGGCTGATCTGCTGGCTGGTGGGCGCGAGCCGGTTCATCGACTCTTCGGCCAGCTTTGGCACGAAGAGGAAGAAGGCGGCGGCTGCGATCAAGAGCAGCAGCACAAGGCCAATCACTATGCGGCGCATCATCCCCTCCGTTTGAGCGTCACGAAATCATAGGCGGGTCGGCCGCCTTCGGCTGGGTGCGCCTCGCGCGCTGCCTCAACCCAATCGTCATCGAACGGTTCTAGCCGCGTATCTCCCGCGCTGTCCAAATGAACTTCGGTCAGCTCAATCCGGTCTGCATGGGGCAGGAAGAGGCGGTAAATCTCCGCGCCACCAATCACCGAGACATGCGGCGCATTGGCAAGGCGCATCGCGCCTTCAATCGTTGTCGTGGTGTCCGCGCCATCCTCGGCCCAATCCGCATTGCGTGTGAGAACAATATGGCGGCGGTCGGGCAGCAGGCCGGGCAGGCTGTCAAAGGTCTTGCGCCCCATGATCATCGGGGCCCCCATGGTCAGCTGTTTGAAGCGGCGCAGATCAGCGGGCAGATGCCAAGGCAATTTCCCGTCCAGCCCAATCACGCCATTATCTGCGCGGGCCAGAATGAGGATGATTTCGGGGTGGTTCATATGGCGACCGGGGCGGCGATATGGGGATGCGCCTCATAGCCCTCAATCACAAAATCCTCATAGGCATAGCCATCAATGCTGTCGGGCGTGCGGAGGATTTTAAGACGGGGCAGCGGCTTTGGATCGCGCGCCAATTGGGTTTTCGCCTGCTCCAGATGGTTCAGGTAAAGATGGCAATCACCGCCCGTCCAAATAAATTCGCCCACCTCAAGCCCCGCTTGTTGCGCCAGCATATGGGTGAGCAACGCATAGGAAGCGATGTTGAACGGCACGCCCAAAAACACATCGGCGCTGCGTTGATAGAGCTGGAGCGACAATTTGCCATTGCCGACCCAAGTCTGGAACAAGCAGTGGCAGGGCGCGAGCGCCATCTGCCCAATTTCGCCGGGGTTCCATGCGGTGATGATCTGCCGGCGCGACGACGGGTTGGTTTTCAGCTGCTGCACCAGTTCGGCAATTTGATCGACGCTCTGGCCGTCCGCCGTTTCCCAGCGGCGCCATTGCTTGCCATAGACTGGGCCAAGATCGCCCTTCTCATCGGCCCATTCATCCCAGATGGAGACTTTATTGTCTTGCAACCAACGGACATTGGTGTCGCCATTGAGGAACCACAAAAGCTCATAGATGATGGAGCGCAGATGCAGCTTCTTGGTCGTGACAAGGGGAAAGCCCTGAGCCAGATCAAACCGCATTTGATGGCCGAATACGCTCAGCGTCCCCGTGCCTGTCCGGTCTTGCTGCTCAACCCCATGGTCGAGAATATGCTGCATGAGAGTGTGATAGGCGTGCATTATGCCTTGCTTATGGCGCGGCTGGGCGCGGGCGCAATTGAAAATCGTCGGGCTTCTCCATTTTCGTTCAAAGTCACGCGATTATGGAGCGGGAGATCGTGGCGTCCTTGGGCCGGATGCCGCATCCTTTGGCGATGAGTGCACCTCCAGACCCCCCTCTGACCAGCGAAGACTGGCCTTGGATATCGGAAATTGAGCTGTGCCTGCGCGACCAAGAGACGGAGCATGTCGTGATTGCCTATCTCGACCGGCGCGATGGCATGCTCGACATGCGCATTGAACACTCGACATGCGCATTGAACAGGGGTCGCACAGCGCGCTGGAGCTGCCGCTGCGCGCGATATTGCGCGATGTGCAGGATAAGGATCCGGCCTCCATCGTGCTGGCGCATAATCATCCCAGCGGATCGGCCATGCCGAGTGCGGCCGACAAAAGGGCAACGCAAAGCCTGTGCGCGATGCTGCGGCCCATTGGCGTGCGGCTGGCCGATCATTTGATTTTTGCAGGCAAAAGCCGGGTTAGTTTGCGCGATTTAGGATTGCTCTAGGCTAGGGAGCCTCAATCAATATCCTCAACCACAACCTTTTCACCCGTCACGCGCTGCGACAGGGCGGCGGCCATGAACCGATCCAGATCGCCATCCAGCACATCGCCCGGCGCGGTGGAGGTGATGCCCGTGCGCAAATCCTTCACCAGCTGATAGGGTTGCAGAACATAGGATCGAATTTGGTGGCCCCAGCCAATTTCGGTCTTGGTGGCGTTGACGGCGCTGGCTTCGGCCTCACGGCGTTGCAACTCGGCTTCATAAAGCCGCGCCTTTAATTGCTTCATCGCCTCGGCCCGGTTCTTATGCTGCGACCGTTGGTTTTGGCAGGCCACGACAATGCCGGTTGGAATATGGGTGATGCGCACGGCCGAATCGGTTGTGTTCACATGCTGCCCACCGGCACCCGATGCGCGATAGGTATCGATCCGAAGGTCGCTTTCGTTCACATCAATATCAATATCATCATCGACCACGGGATAGACCCAGATGCTAGAAAAGCTGGTGTGTCGACGCGCGTTGGAATCATAAGGGCTGATGCGGACAAGGCGGTGAACGCCGCTTTCGGTTTTGGCATAGCCATAGGCGTTTTCGCCTTTGACCATCAACGTGGCTGATTTGATGCCCGCTTGTTCGCCGCCATGATAATCGACCAGTTCGACTTTCATTTTGTGGCGTTCGGCCCAGCGCGTGTACATGCGTAGCAGCATTTCTGCCCAATCCTGGCTTTCGGTCCCGCCTGCGCCTGCATTGACCTCGATATAGGTGTCGTTGGCATCGGCTTCCCCGGCGAGAAGCGCGGCGACCTTGTCCTTTTCAGCGCGTTCGGCCAATTCACCCAGGCTGGTGACGGCTTCATCCGCCAAGTCGGTATCCCCTTCGGCCTCGGCCATTTCCATCAGCTCAACCGTGTCATCGCGTTCGCGCTCAAGAGAACGCGTGGCGTTGATCGCCTCTTCCAGGCGGCGGCGCTCGCGCATCACCTCTTGGGCGGCTTTGGGGTTGTTCCAAAGCGTCTGATCCTCAACCTTGGCGTTTAGGTCGTCCAGCCGCTTGATCGCACGATCCCAATCCAGAAAGCGGCGCAACAGCGCAACTGCCTGATTGATCTGGTCGACATGGGCCTGCGCTTCGGCGCGCATAAAATTTCTCCAATTTACTCTAAGGTCGGGGTGTTCGGAAAAGGCGGGTTAGTAAATCCCGCCCTCTCTTTGCAAGAAATCGCTGTCGCCGCGCTGCCCTTTTGGACCTGCGTCGACATTGCCCTTCTCGTCTTTTTTCTTCTGCGCCTCAAGCTCATCTCGACGGATTGTCCGGCGCGGCTCGCTTTCGGGCTTAAAGGCTTCCCAAATCACGGGGGATTTGGGGTCATTGGTCGGCCATGCGCCGTAAACCCGCTTGCCCGACATGCGCTCAATCCGGATCATGCGCATACCCGGTGGCGCGCGAAAGGGGAGAATCGGCATGCCCGCCATCGCCTTGGTCGCAAAGGCTTTGAAAATCGGCACGGCATAGGTGCTGCCCTGCACATAGCCGCCCATGTTCCGGGGCTGGTCAAAACCCATATAAAGCCCGGCAATCAAATCCGGCGATCCGCCGACAAACCAGACATTGGTCGGGCCGCTGGTCGTGCCCGTCTTGCCGAACAAAGGCCGGTTCATGTCGCGCAGCTGCACAGCGGTGCCGCGCTGCACAACGCCTTCAAGCATATGGACCACTTGATAGGCCGTCTGCGGATCAATCAGCTGTTTGGTGCGGGCGGGTGGACGCGGCATCGCCCGGCCATTCCAATCGGGTGCCAAGCACCCATCGCACCGCCGTGTGTCGGCCCGGAAGCGCACCTTGCCATCGCGATCTTGCACATAGTCAATCAGGGTCGGTTTGCGTTCCCGCCCATTGGAGGCAAGGATGGAATAAGCATTCACCAGATCCATGACATTGGTATCGCCAGCCCCCAGCGCGATGGAGAGCAGGGCGGGATAGGGTTGCCCGGGCGGGCTGACACCGACTGTCGCGGCCAGTTTGACAATCCGCTCCATCCCGGTTTGCGAGGCAGCGCGCACGGTCATCAAATTGCGGGACTGTTCCAACCCCCAACGCATGGTGCGCGGGCCAGAGCCGCCGCCATCAAAATTGCGGAAGCATTTGCGGCCGAGCTTGGCCGATTGATAGACGCAAAACGGCCCGTCGATGATGATATCGGCAGGCGTCATTCCGCCATCAAGTGCTGCAGCATAGACAAAGGGTTTGAAGGAGGACCCCGGCTGACGCTTTGCCTGCGTTGCCCGGTTGTAAGAGGCCAAGCGCACATCAAAGCCGCCTTGCATCGCAAGGACGCGGCCGGTGCGCGGGTCTTGCACCACCATGCCGCCCGAAACTTCTGGAATGCTGCGCAGCGCATAAGACGCGCCATCGCGCTTGACGACAATGACATCGCCTGTGCGCATCATGTTAAAGGCGGCCGTTGCCGTCCCCCGCCGCGGCATGGCCGCCGCGCTGGCTGGCAAGGTCGCCGTTGATCCATCCGCAAAACCAATTTGAGCTGCACCGCCCGATTTCCCGAGCACAAGTGCAATGTGCCAATCCGGATAGCCAGCGCCAAGATTAAGGGCTGCTAAACGTTGTGCCCAGCCTGTTCCTGCTTCCATCTTGGTGATCGGCCCGCGCCAGCCCTTGCCCGCATCATAGCGAGTCAGCCCATCACGCAGGGCTTGTTCAGCATAACGTTGATAATCTGGGTTGATCGAGGTGCGCACCCACAGGCCGCCATCATAAACCGAATAAGGTCCAGCATCGTCGGTCTCGCCAAATTTCCCGATGAGTTCGCGCCGCACTTCTTCAAGAAAATAGCCGCCCATATTGAGATTGGGGGCCGTCGCAGCACGCGGCAAAATGCCCAGCGGGGCCGCCCGCGCGGTCTGATATTGGCCTTGCGTGATAAAGCCATTATCCAGCATTTCGCGCAGCACATAATCGCGCCGCGCCAGTGCGCGCCCTTCATTGCGTTTGCGGCCATAGGTTTCCGGGGCCTTGGGCAAAATGGCGAGGAAGGCCATTTCATGCAGCGCCAAATCGGCCACGTCTTTGTTGAAATAGGCGCGTGATGCGGCCTGTACGCCAAAGCTGTTCCGGCCCAGCGGAATTTGATTGAGATAGAGTTCCAAAATCTGCGGCTTGGTCAAAACCGATTCAATTCGGCGGGCCAAAATGGCTTCTTTGATCTTGCGCGTGACCGAATATTCATTCCCCAACAGCAAATTCTTCGCCACCTGCTGGGTGATGGTCGATCCGCCTCGCGCGCGCTCCCCCGATCCGATTTTGCTGGCATAATCAAAAATGGCCCCCGCGAGACCCGGGAAGTCAATGCCACCATGGGTGAAGAACGTCTTATCCTCAGCGGACAGAAAGGCATTCACCAAAAGGATTGGATATTCCTCATTGCGCAGCTCAACCCGGCGTTCGCGCGCATAGCTGTGCACGGGTTCGCCATTCACATCGCGGACATAGCTGGGCAGCGGCGGTTTATAGGTCAGCAGGCTGTCGGCGGACGGCAGGTTGCGGGCAAAAATAACCCAGAATAGCAAATAGCAGAGCAACAATGCCCCGATGATCCGCACAATCAGCCGGAACCTTGGTTCGGCATAGCGCACAAGGAACCAATCTCGCGCAACTTCGGCATCGCGCCTGAGGCGCGCCAGAAATTCAGAAGCTCTGGCGAGAGGGGTTTCGGCCATAAAGCGGGCATCTAGCCGGAAATAAAGGGGGTGGGAACCGCTTTTGAGTTCTGAGGCGGGCCGGGCCAGAAGACGTAAAGCTGTTGCCGCTGTCGCCCGGGGGTGCTAGCACGGGGATATGGCCGGAACCTATCTGGCCATTCATGGGCCGCGCCTCGCATTTGCAGGACGGCTGATCCAGGTTGACGTCACATGATGCTTGTTAGTCCCATATCGCGCCTTTTCGCCCTTGATGGCGACGCGGGGAATGGAGCATTTTTTCCGGCCCTTATCGCCGGACATGCAGCTGTGGCAGAGGCACTTTCACAAAATAGTTTCGGCATAGAGCGCAAGCTTGGCCGACCCTTTTACGCGCCCGTCGCCCTGTGGGGCGGCGCTGATTGCGCACGGAGATATAGGAATGACAATGCGGATGTTGATCGACGCCCGCCACCCGGAGGAAACACGGGTTGCGGTCGTCAAGGGAAACCGGATTGAGGAATTTGATTTCGAATCGGCAGAGCGCCGGCAACTCAAAGGCAATATTTACCTCGCCAAAGTAACGCGGGTTGAGCCGTCGCTTCAGGCGGCGTTCGTCGATTATGGCGGGAACCGGCATGGCTTTTTGGCCTTTTCGGAAATTCACCCGGATTATTACCAAATCCCCAAGGAAGATCGCGAAGCCCTGCTGCGCGAAGAGGCAGAGCATGCGGCGGCAGAAGCCGCCCTGCGCGCCGATTATGGGGATGAAGACCCGATAGACGGTCATCATGACGATGATGGCAGCGACGATGATCGCCCCGATGCTGAGTTGGACGATGATGTGGATGGCGATGCGCCACCCGCCCCGGAATCCGCTGGCGGCAATGGTCAGGATGATGGCGCGGCTGAAGACTTGCGCCGCAAGCGTATGGCGCTGCGCCGTCGCTATAAAATTCAGGATGTCATTCATCGCCGCCAGGTCTTGCTGGTTCAGGTGGTGAAGGAAGAGCGCGGCAATAAGGGTGCAGCGCTGACCACCTATTTGTCGCTCGCCGGGCGCTATTGCGTGTTGATGCCCAACACCACCCATGGCGGCGGGATTAGCCGGAAAATCTCCAACGCGGCGGATCGCAAGCGGTTGAAGACCATCATGTCTGAACTCAACCTGCCGTCCTCTATGGGGTGCATCGTCCGCACTGCTGGGCTGCAACGCACAAAGACCGAAATTAAGCGCGACTTTGATTATCTGGCGCGGCTTTGGGATGACATTCGTGAGACGACGCTGAAAAGCCAAGCCCCGGCCCTCGTCAATGAGGATAGCGACCTGATCAAACGGGCCATTCGCGATATTTATAATCGCGATATTGATGAGGTTTTGGTGGAAGGCGAGGCGGGCTACCGCAAGGCGCGCGACTTTATGAAGTTGCTGATGCCCAGCCATGTGAAAAAGGTGAAGTCTTACGCTGATCCCGTGCCGCTCTATCAGCGTTATGGTGCCGAAGATCAGCTGGAAGCCATGTATCACCCGGTCGTCCAGCTGAAATCAGGTGGCTATTTGGTGATCAACCCAACCGAAGCCTTGGTGTCAATCGACATCAACTCGGGCCGCTCCACGCGCGAATATGGGATTGAACAGACGGCGTTGTCGACCAATTTGGAAGCCGCGCAAGAAATTGCCCGGCAGCTGCGCTTGCGGGATATGGCTGGCCTTGTCGTGATCGATTTCATCGACATGGAATCGAACGGCAATGTCCGTAAGGTTGAAAAGGCGATGAAGGCCGCGCTCGCCAATGATCGGGCGCGCATTCAGGTGGGCCGGATCAGCCAGTTCGGCTTGTTGGAAATGAGCCGCCAGCGCCTGCGCACGGGTGTATTGGAAGCCTCGACGCGTGAATGCCCGCATTGCGAAGGCACGGGCCTTGTCCGCACGGCCTCCTCCGCCGGTCTGTCTGCATTGCGGATGCTGGAAGAAGAGGCCGCACGTGGTCGCGGCAGCCAGCTCACGTTGCGGGCCAGCCAAGAAGCCGCCCTTTATGTGCTCAACCGGAAACGGTCTGAACTGGGTGAGATTGAAGCACGCTATGGCGTGATGATTGACGTCCAGTCGGATGGTCAATTGGAAGGCGCGCGCATGTCCGTGGATGTGGGTGGCCCGCCGCCCGCATTCCGCCCAAGCTTTGAACCCATTATCGAAGATGATGTCGATGACATTGAAATCGACGCCTTTGAGGATGAGGAAGAGGAAGAAGAGGATAACCGCGAAGAGCGGGGCGATGATGACAGCCGCCGTGGCCGTAATCGCCGTCGTCGCCGCGGCCGTCGGGGTCGCCGGGGAGATGGCGATCAGGCGGGTGATTCAGCCGAGAATGCCGATGCCGGGGATGAGACGGGCGAAGACGCCGCTGGTGATGCGGGTGAAGACCGCGCCGAGCGGGAGGATCGTGACGATCGGGATGGCACGCGCCGTCGCCGTCGTCGGGGCCGTCGCGGCGGTCGTCGCAGGCAGGAAGATGGGGGCCAGTCCTCTGTCGAGGGC
>RFSU01000056.1 GCA_009923795.1 Sphingomonadaceae bacterium | reverse complement strand
CTAATCGCTTCATCGGTAAAGCCATGCGGCGCAATGATCGGGATACTGCCAGAGGCCAACACCTCTGGCGTCGCAATGGCGGCAACCCCGCCATAATGATCCCCATGGCTATGGGTAAAGACGATGCCTGTGATGGGTCGATCACCCAACGTCTTGCGCACCAGCTCCATCCCGGCGGCGGCCGTCTCAACCGCGGTGAGCGGATCCACGATGATCCAGCCCGTCTTGCCCCGGATGATTGTCATCACCGAAATATCATAGCCGCGCAGCTGGTAGATGCCGGGAACAACCTCAAACAGCCCATGTTCGGCATTCAGCTTTGACTGACGCCAGAGTGAGGGGTTCACACTGGCCGGCGCGTCGCCTTTCAAAAAGGCATAGGCATTGGCGTCCCAGACGATGTCGCCCTTGGCATTGCGGATGACACCGCCTTCAATTTGCGCAATGCGGCCGCGCGTCGCGTCGGCAAAATCCGATGGGTCATTTAAAGGGAGTTGGGTTGCGACACGCGCGTTCGCCTCTGCCGTGGCGCGCGTGACGCTGCCCGGGGCGGGTGGCTCCCGACCAAAAGCAGGGGCGGCCAATACAAGTGCAACTGCCGTTGCGGCGAAAATCCGGTTCATTCCAATCTCCCTGACGATGCCGGGCTATTCTGCCCGTTCATATGACAATAGCCATCTTCATCGCCCGGAGCGGCCCGCAAGCGCAAGCAAATACTGCCCGGCTTAGCTCTTATGCCCCTTCAACTCATCGCCGGTCAGGCGCACCACGTGAAGGACATTGGTGGCACCCGGCGTTCCGAACGGGACGCCGGCCATAACGACCACACGATCCCCACCCTTTGCCAGCCCATGGCGCAGCGCCATGCGTTTGGCCTTGGCCACCATTTCCTCAAAGGAATGGACATCGCGCGTATGCACCGGGTGCGTGCCCCAGAGCAGGCCAGTTTCGCGGGCCGTGCGCATTTTGGGGGTCAGGACAAGGATCGGCACGCCCGGACGTTCGCGCGCAATGCGGCGCGCAGTTGAGCCAGATGTCGTATAACAAATAATCGCCTTGGCAGAGACGGTTTGCGTAATGTTAAAGGAAGCCGCAGCAAGCGCATCTGCCGTTGTCGGGTCCGCGTCCGTTTCTGTAAAATGCAGGCGCGCGCTATAACCCTTGTCGCCCTCAACGCTCAGCGCAATACGATCCATCATGCTGACGGCTTCTTCCGGCCAATCCCCAGCGGCGCTTTCGGCAGAGAGCATGACGGCATCGGCCCCGTCATAAATGGCCGTGGCGACGTCCGACACTTCAGCGCGCGTTGGCGTGGGGGCTTTGATCATCGATTCGAGCATCTGCGTTGCCACGACAACGGGCTTGCCAAGCTTGCGGGCTGTTTCCACAATCCGTTTCTGCGCCGGCGGCACAGCCTCCGGCGGCAATTCCACGCCCAGGTCTCCGCGCGCAACCATCACCGCGTCGGCAAGCTCAATTATGTCCTCCAATCGAACAAGCGCTGCAGGCTTTTCAATCTTGGCAAGCAAAGCGGCCTTGCCGCCGATCAGCTTGCGGGCCTCGGCCACATCTTCGGGCCGCTGCACGAAGGACAAAGCGATCCAATCTGCCCCCTGATCAATAGCAAAGGCGAGGTCGGAACGATCTTTTTCGGTCAGTGCGGCCAGCGGCACGACAACATCGGGCACATTCAGCCCTTTATTGTCAGACAAGACGCCGCCAACTTCCACATGAGTCATCAGCGCCTTTGACCCAATGTCCGTCACGCGCAGCACAAGCTTTCCATCATCCAGCAAAAGGCGCGAGCCAACCTCCAGCGCTTCAAACACCTCCCGATGCGGCAGGCAGACGCGCTTTTCATCGCCCGGTGCAGGATCCATATCGAGCTGAAACTTGCGCCCCTTTACAAGATCAGCCTTGCCATCTTTGAACCGGCCAACACGCAGCTTTGGCCCTTGCAGATCGACAAGAATGGTCGTGGGCCGACCGTGCAATTTTTCCAGCGCCCGAATGGATTGAAAAATCTCGATCCGATCTGACTGCGTCCCATGGCTCATATTGATGCGAAACGCGTCTGCCCCGGCGCGAAATAGCTTACCAATCATCTCTGGACTGCAGCTTGCCGGGCCGAGGGTTGCTAGAATACGCACTTTACGGCCACGCGGGGGCAGATACTGGGTCAAAATTTACTCCACTTCTCGATCTTCTTCATAGCGGCTATTGGGAATCATTCAATCAAGAGGCCCGGCGATTATGGATATAAATACAGTTGATGACGCTACGGCGGCGGCAGCATTTCGGCGACTTGTTCGGCATCTGCAACATCGCACCGATGCCCAGAATGTTGATTTAATGGGTCTGGCCGGATTTTGCCGCAATTGCCTTGGCGATTGGATTGCCGAAGCAGGCGCCATGCCCAAGGAAGACGGGCGCGCCTTTGTCTATGGCATGCCTTATGCCGACTGGAAGATGCGGCACCAGCAGCCTGCAACAGAAGAGCAATTGCGCCGCATGGAAGAAAGCCTCACGCGCAACCCCCGCTAAGGCCCAGCGACAAGGGCGTGCGCTTGCCAGCGGCCGCGCACTATGGCTACAGGCTGGGCATCCCAGACCGGAGACCCAATCCCATGCCGACCCTTGTTCTCATCCGCCACGGCCAATCCAGCTGGAATTTGGAAAACCGCTTTACCGGCTGGTGGGATGTCGATGTGACCGAAAAGGGCGCGGCTGAGGCGCGCGCGGCGGGTCAGCTGATGCGCGACAAGGGGCTAGATTTCGACTGCTGCTTCACCTCGCTGCAAACACGCGCGATCAAAACGCTCAACCTTGCGCTGGAGGAAATGGGGCGGCTCTGGCTTCCAGTAGAGAAGGACTGGCACCTGAATGAGCGGCATTATGGCGGACTGACGGGCCTGGATAAGGCAGAAACAGCTGCCAAGCATGGCGAAGCACAAGTCAAAATTTGGCGCCGCAGCTTTGATGTTCCACCCCCGCCGCTGGAACCGGGCAGCCCTTATGATCTATCCAAGGATCGCCGCTATGCTGGGATCAAAGTTCCCGCGACGGAAAGTCTGAAGGATACGATTGCCCGCGTCATCCCTTATTGGGAAAGCCGCATTGCACCTGACCTTAAGGCGGGCAAGCGCGTGCTCATCTCGGCCCATGGCAATAGCCTGCGCGCATTGGTGAAGCACCTGTCCAACATTCCCGATGATGAAATTACGGGCCTTGAAATCCCAACGGGGCAACCGATCGTCTATGATCTGGCAGAGGATCTAACCGCGCGGGATCGCTATTATCTGGCGGATCGCTGAGCCGCCTTGGCCTGATACAGCGCGGCATCCGCCCGGCTGATCACCTGCGCCATTGTATCGCGGGGCAAGATTTCGGTCAGCCCGGCAGACACGCTGACGCGCAACCGCGCAGAGCCTGAGACAATATCGCGCCCGCTAAAGTCCGCCATGAAGCGGGCAAGCCGGGCCTGCGCCTCATCCAGCGAGACGCGCGGCAGGATCAGGGCAAATTCATCCCCGCCCAATCGTGCGGCAACATCCGTCCGGCGAAAGCTATCGCGCAAACCGATAGCGAGACGCCGCAAAACCATATCTCCCGCCAGATGGCCATGCCCGTCATTAATCCGCTTCAACGCATCGACATCCAGCAAGGCAAAGGCATAGGGCATGTCGTGCCGGTCGACCGTGGCAAGTGCGCGCACCATCTCTCGGTCTAGGGCGCGTCGATTGGAAAGGGCCGTCATTGGGTCGGTATCGGCCATTTGTTCAAGCTCAACGATTCGACCGCGTAATGCGTCGACTTCGCGCAGCAACGCCGCCCTATCCTCCTCTAAATGGGGCGGCCAATTATTGGGTGCCGTTCTCGGCGGGATCGACACAAAGTCTTGCGGACAGCAGGATAATTTGACCATGCATTCACCAACCGCAGTCCGGCCCGACTGTTCCCGCGCAACAGGGCAGATTGCGCTTCGTCCTTCACATGGTTAAGGCCTTTGGGCCTTGAGACAGAATAAGAGCAGGGCCAGCAACATGACAGCAACCGCGCCGCTTGTGGGCATCATCATGGGCAGTCAGTCGGACTGGGCCACCATGTGCCATGCGTCGGAAATTCTCGCCGCACTTGGTATCGCCCATGAGACACGCATTGTGTCCGCCCATCGGACGCCAGATCGCCTTGTCGATTATGCAAAATCTGCCAAAGGCCGGCGCCTGAACGTCATTATTGCGGGTGCTGGTGGGGCTGCCCATTTGCCCGGCATGGCCGCCGCGATGACAGAGCTTCCCGTGCTGGGGGTTCCGGTTGAATCCAAGGCGCTGAACGGCATGGACAGCCTTTTGTCCATCGTCCAAATGCCCGGCGGCATTCCGGTCGGGACGCTTGCCATTGGCAAAGCCGGGGCCATGAATGCAGGCCTGATGGCCGCAGCTATTCTCGCCCTGAACGACCCAGATCTGGCAGAGCGCTTGGCGGCCTGGCGGCAGGCGCAGACCGACAATGTGGCAGCCGAACCGGCATGATGACCCTCGCTCCCGGCGCAGTTATTGGCATTATCGGTAGCGGCCAGCTTGGCCGTATGTTGAGCATGGCGGCCGCCCAAATCGGCTATCGTTGCTTCATTTATGCCCCGGAAAAAACCGGCCCGGCCGCCGATGTGTGCGCCAAATGGGTGCAGGGGGATTATGGCAATGCCGCTGCCCTTGCCGCCTTTGCCAAGTCGGTTGATGTCGTCACATTTGAATTTGAGAATGTGGATCCGGCCCCTCTACGATCCATCTCAGACAATGCGCCGCTTTATCCGCCGATCGACGCGCTTGAAATTGGGCAAGACAGAATTCGGGAAAAGCGGTTTGCAGCAGACTGCGGAGGCCGCACGGCGGATTGGGCCGAAGTCACCAGCCGGGCCGATCTGGACGTCGCCATTGCCCGCATCGGTACACCCGCAATCCTAAAGACAACGCGGTTCGGCTATGATGGCAAGGGGCAGGCCCGCATCCTGAAGCCAACAGATGCCGATGCCGCTTGGGATGCCCTGTCAGGCGGCGCGCCACTTATCTTGGAAAAGATGATCCGTTTTGAGCATGAATTTTCTTTGATCTGCGCGCGCGATCAACAGGGCGGCATCGCCTTTTGGGACGCCCCAGAAAATGTCCATAAAGATGGCATTCTCGCTACATCAACCCTGCCCGCCCATGCGAAGATTTTGGAACAAGTGCCTGCCGCCCGGGCATTGTGCCGCCGCATCGCCGAACGGCTCGATTATGTCGGCGTCTTTGCAGTCGAGTTTTTTGCCAGCGACGACGGGCCTGTGTTCAACGAAATGGCTCCCCGCGTTCATAATTCGGGCCATTGGACAATTGAAGGGGCGCTCACCTCTCAATTTGAAAACCATATTCGGGCCGTTGCTGGCCTGCCGCTCGCCTCAACCAAGCTGGCGGCTCCGCAAGTTGAAATGCGCAACATCATTGGCGCAGATGCTGATAAGTGGCTGGAATGGGCATCCGATCCGATGTCGCATCTGCACCTATATGGCAAAGGCGCCTCCAGTCCGGGCCGTAAAATGGGACATGTCACGCGATTGGGCGGGCTGTGACTCAAAAAACCTTCTGGTTTGCACCAAAGCGCTTTGGCTATGGGTCAGGCTTACCCATTTCGTGGCAAGGATGGCTGGTATACGGCCTGACTTTGGCACTGTGCGCACTTATCGGCTGGGGCTTTGGCCTCAACAGCCCTGAAGCCAAATTCGGGATTGCCGCCTGCCTTCTTATCTCTTTGCCCCTCATTGCATCGCGCACTCAAGGCGGTTGGACATGGCGTTGGGGCAGCAGTGACGCGAAACGCTTTTAAAAGCGGGATACAAGGGTAAAGCCACCACCTTGTAAATCTGCCCAGGGTATAAAGGCGGTGCGCGTCTCTTCAGGCTTATCCTTCGTCACCAAAAAACCAATGGATGTTCCGATCGCGGCTCCCGCCAGAACGTCCGTCCAATAATGCTTTTTGCCTTCAACGCGCGCCAGCCCAACAAATCCCGCCACGAGAAAGGCCGGCACACCCACTTTCGCACCCTGACGAGTCATCAAGCTGGCGGCAGCGGAAAAAGACCGCGATGTATGGCCGGATGGAAAACTCTTCCGATCGCTCATGTCCGGCCGGGTTTTAGGGAAAGCCTGCTTTAGCCCTTCGGTCACAAGCGAGGTTGCGCCAAAGCTTCCGGCGGCCTGAAACGCACCGGCCTTATCGCCTTGCAGAGCGGGCAAACCTACCGACACGGCGATCAAGGAATAGGCCCCAATATCGCTCGCTGTCTTCCACCCTTCAACGCCCGCATGAGCTGGAAAAACGGGCGTCATGGCAAGCGATAAAGCGACCAGAAGTTTATATCGCATCTCATTCGACACTTACTTGGCGCGCCACGCAGAAATGAAGCAAAGCGTCTTATGACGCTGCGGGTGTCAAAACGGGTGCAGTGGCTTGCGCAGATTTAAAATCAGGCAGCGGCTCCCCAGCAGCGACAGACCCGGGAGCAGGCCAGGATGTGGCTGCGACATAGGCGAGCGCCAAACTGCCGACAAGCATTGCAAAACCCAGAATGGAGACGCGCTTTGCCGGCACCATCCGCTCCATCAAAGCGTCGCGCATGAAAAACTGGTGCCGCACAGCACCAATCAGATGCAGCGCGAGCAGCGGGATCATAGCTTGTGCCAAGATCGCATGCACCTGCTCACCAACTTTATGCGCATCATGCCCAAAATTGGGCAGAAGCGGCCAAGGAACAAGATCGAACACCATGAGGGGCATTGGCGTTTTTGAGGTCGAGACAAGCAGCCAGCCCGAAAGCGGGACGATCAACATGACCGCGTAAAAGCCCCAATGCACGGCCGTGGAGGTCAATTGCAAAAGCGGGCTGTCCGCAACTTTGGTGGGCCGCGGCGTCACAAGACGCAAGCCAAGCCGCCAGAGCGTTAACACCAGGATCAGGATACCGATCGACTTATGCTGCTGCATCACCCAGGACAACTCAGGCCCTTTCGATAAATCTTCCCGGCGTTCGCCCAGCGCGAAATTGGCAACAAGAAGCAACGCCATAGCCCAATGGAGCAGCATTGCGGTGACGGAATATCGTGTCTCATTTTGGGTCATGAGTGCTATATGCGAGAAGTTTGACCGGTAGGAAAGAACCATTTTCAGACTGGTTTCCTATCGCATCGTAAAGTTTTCCCTTTGCGGCAGACAATTTTAGCGGCAGCATGACGGACATCAGACTGGTCTCGCCAACAGGGAGTCGCTTTATGGATCGTCGCATCTCGCTTCAGGAATTCCGCGCCAACCGGCGTTCGATTTTGAAAACAATGGGCGCGGCGGCCATTGGCATCAGCTTTGCCGGGGCCTTGGCCGGCTGTGGCGAGAAAGAAGCCGCAAAAGGGTCGGGCACGGGTGAAGAACCCAAACTCAATTTCTACAATTGGGACACCTATATCGGCGAAACCACGCTTGGGGATTTCAAGGACACCAGCGGCATTGACGTCAATATGTCGCTCTTTGCGACCAACGATGAACTTTTCGCAAAGCTGCGGGCGGGCAATCAGGGATATGACGTCATCGTCCCGTCCAACGACTTTGTGGAGCGGATGGTGAAGGCAGATATGCTCATGCCGCTCGACCATGCACAGATTCCTAATATGAAAAATGTGGATCCCAGCTTTATCGATGTCGCTTATGATCCGGGTCGCAAATTTTCGATGCCCTATACCTGGCTGGTGCTGGGCATTGGGTATCGCAAGTCAAAGGTGAAGGCCAAGCCAGACAGTTGGAAGGTCATATTTGATTCACCCGAATATAAGGGGCGGATCGCCCTTTTGTCGGAAGCGGGTGACATGTTCCGGCTCTATGGCAAATATCTGGGTAAGTCGGTCAACAGTCTGACAGCAGACGATATTCAGAAAATCCAAGCCATGATGATCCGGCAAAAGCCAAATGTGAAAGCCTTCCATGAAGATAATGGGCAGGATCTTCTCATGTCGGGCGAAGTGGATCTGGTGCTCGAATATAATGGCGACATTGCACAGGTCATGTCGGAAGATGATGATCTCGACTTTGTTGTGCCCAAAGAAGGCAGCCAGTTGAATTCCGATAATCTCTGCATCCCGAAGGGCGCAAAGCATCCAAAGAATGCGCATGCCTTCATTAACTATTTGCTGGATGCCGAAGTGGGCAAGAAGATTACCGAAACGATCCTCTATCCAACGCCCAATGCCGCCGCCAAGGCACTGATGCCCGACAGCTATAAGAATAATCCTGTCATCTTCCCACCTGCAGACCGCCTCTCCAAATGCGAATATGCGGCCTATAATGAAAAGCTTCAGCCGCTGTATGAAGAGGCCTTTACCCGCGTGCGCGCGGCCTGATCGCTGTAGCGGGGCACGGGGGAATGCAGGATTGGAAAGGCCATAAAACGGCGTTCGCGGCAATTGCCGCGGCGCCCATGGCTTGGCTGATTGGCTTTTTCATCATCCCTCTCGCCATGGTCTGGCTGTACAGTTTCGGACGCAATATTGGCCTGACCGAAATTGATATTTCGGGCACGTTCGCCAACTACGCCCGCGCATTAGAGCCGCTTTATCTTGAGATTTTTGGGAAATCGGTTGCGGTTGCCGCGCTGACCACATTGATCTGCCTCATCATCGGATTTCCAATTGCGCTCGCCATCACCTTTGCGCCGGAAAAATGGCGGCCCTGGATGTTGCTGGCGATCATGCTGCCCTTTTGGACAAATCTTTTGATCCGCACATACGCACTGATCACGGTGCTGCGCACCAATGGCTATGTGAACATGTCCTTGGGCTGGTTTTGGGAGCAGGCCAGCGGTTTGAAAGTCCTTGTCGGGCTTGCGCCACTCCCAACGTGGGAACCGCTTCCCTTGCTCTATAACAATTTCGCGGTCGTCCTTGGGCTGGTTTATGTCCATCTGCCCTTCATGGTCTTGCCGCTTTATGCAGCGCTTGACCGGCTTGATAAATCGCTGATCGAGGCAAGCCTTGATCTGGGGGCGGGCCATTTCCGGACGATCACTCAGATCGTTGCCCCATTGGCTGGGGCCGGGATTATTTCAGGTGTGATCATCACCTTTGTCCCCGCGCTCGGCGCCTATCTGACGCCGGATCTGATGGGCGGGCCAGATAGCCAGATGATCGCCAATGTGATCGAACGTCAGTTTAAGCGTGCCAATGATTGGCCCTTTGGCGCGGCGCTGTCCTTCCTGCTGATGTATGCCACCTTCATGCTGATTGCGCTTCAGGCCCTGCGGACCCGCAAAGCGGAGGCGCGTCGATGAGCCTTTTGAACCGCAGCCCTATTGCCCCGCTGGAATATACACGGCGACTGTGGATGCGTGCCTGGATCGGAGCGACGCTCTTCTTCCTTTACGCGCCACTGCTCGTCCTCATCGTTTTCAGCTTCAATGATTCCAAACGGAACATTGTCTGGCGCGGCTTCACGTTCAAATATTATGGCAAGGTGTTTGAAAATGACACACTGGTCGCAGCCCTTGGCAATTCGCTGACCATTGCTTTTCTCGCAACTCTGGTCAGCATTGTTCTCGGCACGCTGGCCGCCGTCATGTTGTGGCGGTTCCGCTTCCCGGCCAAGGCAGGGATAGAGGGGGCCTTGTCCCTGCCCATTGTCGTGCCGGAAATCTGCATGGGCGTCGCGATGCTCGTCTTTTTCGCGCGACTTGATTGGCCGTCTGATCTGGTCTGGCCGCTCAATCTGTCGGCCATCACCATTGCCCATATTACCTTTTGCTTCCCCTTTGTCACAATGGTGGTGCGCGCGCGCCTCGCCAGCTTTAACAAGGAACAGGAAGAGGCCGCGCGCGATTTGGGCGCCAGTGAATGGCAGACCTTCCGCGATGTCCTCTTGCCCCATATGAAGCCGGGGATCATTGCGGGCGCGCTTCTGGCCTTCACGCTCAGCCTAGATGATTTTGTCATCACCTTTTTCACCAGCGGGCCGAACACCATTACCTTCCCAGTGAAGGTGTATTCCATGGTGCGCTTCTCCGTCACGCCAGAGGTGAATGCAGCCTCCGCACTCCTCATTCTGCTCACCATCATCCTCACCACTGTGGCCCTGAAGCTGCAGGATTTCACCAAGGCAACGGCATGACCGAAAAACAGCCCGTCATTTCCATCCGCAATATCACCAAACGCTTTGGCAATATGGTCGCCGTCGACGATGTGTCGCTCGACATTTTGGAAGGGGAGTTTTTTGTCCTGCTCGGGCCATCGGGCTGCGGCAAAACGACTCTGCTGCGGATGCTGGCCGGGTTTGAAATGCCAAGCGACGGCCAGATTCTAATCGGCGGACAAGATATGGCGGGCGTCGCCCCCAATCGCCGTCCGGTGAATATGGTGTTTCAAAGCTATGCCGTCTTCCCGCACATGTCGGTGACGGACAATGTCGCTTATGGTCTGAAAATCGCCGGGCTGGAAAAATCCGAAATCCGCCATCGGGTGGACGAAGCGCTCGACTTGGTCAGCCTTGGCGGCCTTGGCACACGCATGCCCGACCAACTGTCCGGCGGCCAACGGCAGCGCGCGGCACTCGCCCGTGGGCTTGTGATGCGCCCCAAAGTGCTCTTGCTGGATGAGCCTTTGTCCGCACTGGATGCCAAGTTGCGCGCACAAATGCAGTTTGAACTGGCTGAGCTTCAGGACAATGTCGGCATCACCTTTGTCACCGTCACGCATGATCAGGATGAAGCCTTGTCCATGGCCTCGCGGATTGCAGTGATGAATAAGGGCGATATTGCTCAATTGGCCGAACCCTCTGACCTTTATGAACACCCCGCCAATCGCTTTGTTGCGGATTTTATTGGCTCGGTGAATATCTTTGAAGGCAAGCTGACCGTCGATGAGCCGGAACAGGCCATGGTCGACTGCCCAGAATTGGGCCGTGTCTTCCTCAACCACGGCGTCACAGGCGCACATGAAACCACGGTCTGGGTTGCCATTCGCCCAGAGAAGATAACGATGCTGCCCGCTGGCCGTGCCAAGGCGAAGGACAGCCCGGCGGACACCAATATCGCGCAGGGGCAAATTAAGGGCATGTCCTATCTGGGTGACGTCACCATTTATGATATCCGTCTCGACAGCGGCCGCAGCATTCGTGTCTCGCGCCCCAATTTATCGCGTTGGGATCAAGAAGAATTTAGCTGGGATGATAAGGTCTCGCTGCATTGGCATCCCTCCAGCCCGGTTGTGCTGCTGAGTTAGGCCTTATCGCTGTCGGACCAAATGGGTCTTGCGCGGGGGGCGGATTTGCGACCCGCGCGCCCGATAGGCAAGGACGATCACCGCGCCATAGACCATGAAGAGGATGGCGTGGTTTTCCTCTTGGCTCAGCACCGTCTTGATCATGGAGATAAAAGTTAACTCGCCTTTTGTTAACCATATTTAGATCCATAAGGATCTTGGCCCACGGCCTGTTTCGGCGGATTGGCCTGCTGAGATCGGGCAATTGGAAATCCAGATTGACAGGACGCGCGGCGCACTGGATCAGGCACAATACGCGATGATGAAAGGCTTATGAGCTAGTTATGGAGCCATCCGATATTCTCTTGGCCGAACGCCTTGCGACCGAGGCCGGACAGATCCTTCTGTCCCTGCAACAATCTGGCACGCAGGAAGG
>RFSU01000055.1 GCA_009923795.1 Sphingomonadaceae bacterium | reverse complement strand
AAAAAACTCCTGCCAGAAGGCGGTAGTTGCCGCGATCAGCACCATTCCGAACAGGGGAAGGCGCTTATCCTTGATGGTCCAAACCAGCGTGAGCAGCGCCAAGCCGCCCCAGATCCAGAAGCTGCCTGTTTCCATCATCCACGGGTTGATGGGGTCGCCCATGTGCGGCGCGCTCATATCGTTTGCGCCTTGATGTAGTCGGGCAGATTGTGGCTGTAGGCCTTCTTTTCATAGAGGCTCGCAATACGCCATCCGTCTGCTGTGCGTCGGAAGGTGTGGATGTACCATAGCCCAAAGAATATGGCCTGAAGCTGGCCATCATCACCCGGCACGACCATCGGGTTGTGGCAGACGGTGCGTGTTTCGCAGGTGTCGCCATCAAAAGTGTACTGCGTGGTCATCACCGCATGTTGTGCCATGGGGAGGGGAGCCAGGCTGGCGCGCAGGAAGTCTTTTATCTCGGCCAAAGACCCCTTGACACCGACCATCTCGCTATAGTCGATGACCGCGTTCTGCGTGAAATATTGGTCGAGTGCGTCGAAGTCCTTGTCGTCAACCGCGTAGCAATATCCGACTAGCAGATCCTGTATCTCGAACCGGTCGGACATTTCCTGCAACGAAAGCGCCATGGTTCTCCTGCTCCTATTTCATTTTGATCGCCACGATACTTAACGGAGGGCGGCTTACAAGGCCCTGCCCAATGGTAGGTTGCATGCTTGGCCTGCGACAGGAATAGCGAAGTCAAGCACAGGCCGCTCCGGAAGACGGAGCCGGTCGCCCCACCACCCTTGCCGCCACTGCGCGGTAGTTTTTTGGAGAGTCATGATGGCCGGCCGTATTCCACCCTTTACCCTTGAAGACTTTAAGCTTTCGCCCGCAAAGCGCGCGGAAATCTGTGAAGGGCTGACCGAACGTCAGGCATTCATGGTAAACCAGTGGATGAACCTGCATGATAAGCTGAATGTGGGCGACTGGGGCGGGTTCGATGAATTCATGGACATCGCCAACATGACCTACGACAATCCGAACCGTCCGGACTTAGGCACGTTTGAAGAGTGGAATACCTCACCGCGCGCGCTGTTTACCACCTTCCCGCCGAGCGTGTACCGTACGCTGAAGGCCTGGGGACGTGGCGACGACGAAATCTGCGTACTGTGCCACCATCATGGCAAGCACACCGGTGGCCCCTACATGGGTGTACAGCCGACCGGCAACCAGCTTGACGTGCTGTGGTTCAGCTGGATCAAGTTCGCGGGCGACAAGATCGTCCACATCTATTCGATTTCGGACGTGCTTTCGATGCTTATCGACCTTGAAGTTATGAAGGCGCCGCAGCCGGTTGATCCGTATAAATAAGATTAGAGTTCTCAGGAGAGCGGGGAAAGGGGAGGCCACGCGGTCGCCCCTTTTTCATGCTCGATCAGCTGCTATGATAATAGCGGACAGTTAGGGATCCGTCGCTCACCTTGTAGGTCTCAATGCTGGGCATGGTGACAATGCCTTCGGGTGTCTGCACATTGTTGTGGACCATTACCGCCGCCTCGTTGCCATTGACCAGCAGTTCGACGATATCGACCGTGCAACTGCCCCCATATTGGCTCCACATTTCCTCCAGCGCCGGTTTGCCGTCCAGAGGGGCATTGCCGACATATTCGATTTTGTAGCCTTGCGGCCCAAGCGCGCTGAATGCGGCCAGTACCGCGTCCAGATTTCCGGCGTTCCAGCTTGTGTAGATGGCTCTGATGTTTGATTCCATGGTGGTCATTCTCCTGCCTTAGACAGGTTGGGCAAACGAATAGGGACCACCGCGCGCAATCGCCCGGTGGAAGGCCGGCCGGGCATAGAGCCTCGCTTGCCAGGCTTCGATGGCCGGATGAACACCTGCAGCGCCCACTTCGCGCGCCAGTTCCGGGATAAAACTCATCTGGACGTCGGCGGCTGTAAACACGTCGCCCATCAGCCAGTCATTGCCTGCCAAAAGAGCATCTAGATAGCTTAGCCCGCGCTCCAGCTCTTCGGTTGCCGCTTTGTCCATCGGACTGTCGGTCAGGCCGAACGCACGGGCATAAACCTTGATCATGATCGGGTTCATCCCCGCCGAAACGGCAAAATACAGGCATTCCAGAAACCGCATCTGTGCTGGTCCCGCCGGATCTGGGGCTAGCCGCCCGTGCCCGTATCGCGCCAGAAGATATTGTGTGATGGCCCCGGATTCGGACAGCAATTGGCCATCATCGTCCAGCACCGGGGACTTCCCCAACGGGTGGAGCGCCTTCAACGCAGGCGGGCCGATAAGCGTTTGGGGGTCGCGCTGATGGTAGACGATCGCATAGGGCGTTTCGAGCTCTTCGAGCAGCCAGACAATCTTCTGCGAACGCGAATCGTTAAGGTGGTGGATGGTGAGCATCTGGTTACATCGCCGCTGCAAGTGCATCGGCCGTCACGCCCATCTGTTGCATCACATCACCTGTGTCCCAATATTCACGCCAGCTGGCAATCTCTCCAGCGTCGTTCATTTCAAAGACGGCGCAAACGCGGGACCCCACTTTGCGATCACCGGCGTGGAGGGTGACATGGTCGGTCCGCTCAGTGAAGACAAATCGGCCTGCAGCTGCAGAGGCGTGGATTTCGCATTCGCACTCATAATAGGTCTGATATTGCTTTTCGAGCGCAGCCGCGATGGCTGTGCGGCCGATGATCCTGTCCGTTGCCGGAACCAACGGCTGATAGCTGCCATCCTCTGCAAAATATCCGGCCAAGGCTCCAAAATCCGGCGTACCGCCGACATGGAATGCATCCAGAAACGCCAGAACATGTGCATGACTTTTCTCGCTCACAGGCTGAATCCTCCATCTACAATCAATGTCTGTCCGGTGATGTACTTTGCGCAGTCAGAGGCGAGGAACGCGATGGCCTGGCCAACGTCGCGGCCTTCGCCAAAGTTTTGCAGCGCGATCTTCTTGCGTTGCCCGTCCCAGATTTCGGGCGTGTAAAGCTGCTGCATGAAGGCCGTACCCAGCCCGGCGTCGATGATGCCGGGGGCGACCATGTTGGCGCGGATGCCGAAGCGTCCTTCCTCCTTGGCAATGGCGCGGCCAAGGGCCTCCATCGCCGCTTTGGGTACAGAAGAAAGCGCGTCGCCTGGGGGGTAACAATAATTGGCGACCGAAACGACAATCACGAAATTGCCGCCGCCCTGCTCCCTGAAAATGGGGAGCGTTGCCGAAACCACACGGGTCAGTCCGAGTAATTCAGTGTCGATCACGTCGCGCCATTCCGGCTCGCTGATCTTGCTGACATAAGGTTGGCCAATGGCCACACCAGATGCAAAAACGACGGTGCCGATGTGCCCGAAATGGTCCCGGGCCTGTTCAATGGATGACGCTATGGAGGGTTTGTCCGACAGATCGCAGTGGACGGGCAGCCCTTCACAGCTGTTCGGAAGATCAGCGGCAACCGCCTGAGCCTTGCCTAAGCTGGAGCGATAGCCGATCGCAATACCGTCCCAATCACGCGCCAGTTCAAGGCAGGCGGCATGGCCCAATCCTCCGGTTGCCCCAATGACAAAGGCGGCCTTCTTGGTCATGCGGTGATCCTTTCCGGCGTGCGCGCCAGCTGGTCGAGCAATTGGGCAGCAAAGCCATCATTGCGGTTTGCGGTGAACATATGGCCTACGCCTGCTGCCGTTATGACTTGAAGCTGCGGGGCGAGGCGCTTGAAATGATCAACGCCTTCGTCCGTCAGCAAATGGCTTAGCTCTGCGCGGACTAGCACAACAGGGCTCGTCACCTGTGCTGCGGCCGCAAGCAGCGAGTCATTTTCACTCTTTGGGTGGAGGAAATCGCGCTGACCTGTTGCTGGGTCCCAGCGCCAATGCCAGCGTCCATTTTCATCCTGTCGCATTGCGCGTGCAAGCTTGGTCGCGTCGGTCATTCGGGGTTGATCTAAGTGGCGCGAGAGCGAGTCTGCGGCTTGATCAAGTGTGTCGAAGCCGCGCTCGCCTTCTGCAAAGAAGGCGCGGATGCCGTCTACGCCATCATCGCGCATGTCAGGCGCAACATCGGCAAGCATGATCAGGCGGACACGATCCGGGTGGCGCGCCCCGCCGACTAGTGCGGCTTGCCCGCCGCGCGAAGCGCCGACAAGAGTGACGGGGCGGTCAAATTGATACAGCAACCGCTCCACATCACGACCAAAGGCATCAAGCAGATAGTCGCTATCGGCGGCCCAATCGCTGTCGCCATGCCCGCGCAAGTCAAAACTGATGCCAAGATAGCCTGCGTCCGCCACGCGCCGTGCGGAGCCCAGCCAAGCGTTACGGCTTTGGCCTCCACCATGAAAAAACAGGACGGGTGGGGCCGCTGGGTCGCCATAAGGGCTCCCGGCAAGCTCCAGCCCGTCCCCCTGATAGCGGACAGTTCTGCCCGGCAAAGGACTAAACCGCGATCGGTGCGACTTCGGCGTGGCACGGATGTTCGCCCGGACCCTTGTAAGCAAACTTGCCCGGCGCATGATACCATTTGCCGTCATTCTTGCTTTCATAGGGTGAGGCCACTTCGATCAGGCAGCCGTGCGTGCTCTGCGCACCCACCCAGCTCCATTTCTGCCAGGGCATATCTTCATCGTTGAAGCATTCGCCATCGCCGGGCAGATGCAGGCCTTCAGCCTTCAGCTTGGCCATGGCACCGGGCACATCGTCGGTGGTGAAGCAAAGGTGGTGGACATGTTCGCCCACCTTGGCCAGACGGCGCCCCATAGGTGTGTTTGGCGCGGGCTGGATGAACTGGATTTCGGTCGAATGCTCGTTGACGAATGTGGCCCACCGCATACCGGCATCGTCGCCAGCCGAATATTCGTCATACTTCACGATGCGCTGTTCAAGGCTCTGCGGATCGAGCACGCGCAGGATTTTTGTCCAGTCTTCGATCGCCTTATCAAGATCGCTTACGACCATGCAGACATGCGCAAAAGGACCACTTGGCATCTTTATTCTCCTCTAAATCAGATCAAAATTGTTGCCGTGCCGGAATTCACTGTGCCGCGTCCTTCGACGTCGAGCGTGAACGAACACGAAATGCGGTTGACATCGATGGCGGTGATGGAGCCGCTGGCCACAGCCTTATCGCCGCCATAGACATTATCCAGAAAGCGAGAGTCCATCGACTCGATAGTCGCGCCGGGGAACGCCGCCATCAACATGTTCATCATATAGGCGACGTTGATTGGCCCCTGGTTGATCACGCGGTCGCCCAGACCCTTGGCTTTCACCACGTCTACATCCAGATGGATCGGGTTGGGGTCGGCCAGGAAAACCGCCCACTGTTTCATGGCTTCCGCGCTGACGCTGTCGATGACGAAAGGCGGCAATGTATCTCCAACTAAATAGCTCATGCGGCCAGTTCCTTGCGTGGGAGAACCCAGACATTGTCGGTTTCAAGGATGCAGGTCTCATCGGCCAGCTTGTGAAGGCGCAAGCGGTAAGTAAGCACGTCCATCACGCCGAGCTTGCGGCTTTGCTTGCGCACAAGGGAGAGGATCTCGCCCGTGACCTTGTAGCTTTCGCCGACCATCAGGGGTTCAGAGAATTTGATGCCGGAAGACCCCATCATCGGGCCGTCCTCCACATCAAACTCACATGTTTCGCACAAGCCTGCCACGGTTTTGCCCATCGCGACCTGCGTTGCGATGTAGTAATAGATGGGGTGCGCACTGCCGTCGCCAGCAGGAGCCACGCCGGTGGACGCGCACAGGGCCGCATTTTCCTCGGCCTTGATGGTGAATATCTTGGTGCCATCCAATGGCGTGCCGGCAACATCCGGGGCGGGAGGAAATGCCTCGACGCTCATCAGAACGACCTCGGCAGACCGAGATTTTCGGCAATGGAGTTGCGGACCATTTCATTGGAAATCGGGGTCATGCGCAGGATGCGATGATCGCGCCAGTATCGCTGCATGTCGGTTTCCGCAGAATAGCCCATGCCGCCGAGGATTTGGATGCCAAGGTCCGCTGCCTTCACTGCATTTTCGGTGGCGACCATTTTCAGCATATTGGCTTCATTGCCGCACGCCATGCCTTTCGCCTGCATCCAGGCAACATTGTAGAGCAGCAATTCGGTCAGCTTTTGCGAGGTTGCGATGTCTGCAACATAATGCTGGAGGATCTGGAACTCGCCGATGTATTTGCCGAACGCCTTGCGCTGCATCATATAGGCCAGCGCGTCTTCCAGCACGCCATCTATCGCTCCAAGACACTGGGCGCCGACCATGATGCGTTCATTGTTGAGGCTCGGTAGCATTGCGCCCCAAGCCAGGTGCGGCTCACCCAGAACATCGCAGTCGGGCACGAACACGTCGTCATATGTGACTGAACAGCTTCCCATCGCGCGCATGCCCAACTTGGGCAGCAGGCTGGCGGTGATGCCTTTGGATTTTGCATCGACAAAGAAGGCGGTCAGACCGTGATGCTTTTTGGCGGCGTTGCGATCCGATCGTGCAAGCACCAGCAAGCGATCTGCCGCCTTGGCGGCTGTTGTCCACATCTTGGCGCCATTGATTACCCAGCCGCCATCTACCTTGTCGGCATAGGTCTTCATCGCGCCTAGTACATCGGTACCGCCATCCGGTTCCGTCATCGACAAGGAGACGCGAAGATCGCCCGCGGCCATCATCGGCAGCCACTTTTGGCGCTGTTCTTCTGTGCCTGCGGCCGTCAACGTCTTGGCCCCGCCAAAGGAGGTGAGGCCCCAGACCCAAAGCAGGCCACCAGCCGTACGCGCCATTTCCCGTGCAAAGATCATCTGCAGGACAACATCGCCTCCCAGTCCGCCATATTCCTCTGGAATACCAATGCCGAAAAAGCCTTGATCCTTCAGCTTGTCCCAGATTTCATAGGGGTAGTTTTCCTCATCAGCCTCAAGCTTGCGCATGAGATCCTTGGGAAGTTCGGCATCCACCCAGCGACGCACGACGTCGCGGAAGGCGGCTTGTTCTTCGGTGAGATTAAAGTCCATTACTATCCCTTGGAACACATCGCGCTGCGGGCAACCTGTCGAACGTCAGGTTCAAATCGCCAGCCCGCCTTCAACCGGAATGACCGAGCCCGTCACGTAGGCCCCTGCGCGGCTGGCGAGGTATATGGCCGCGCCGGCCATGTCCTCGGGCTTGCCCGTGCGGCCGCGCGGAACCATGCCCTCGACCATCTTGCGCATTGCATCATCCTTGATGACGGTCATGTCGCTCTCGAAAAAGCCGGGCGCAATGGCATTGACGGTAATGTTTTCAGCACCCAGTTTTTTGGCGAGCGACTTTGTAAGCCAGTGGATCGCGCCCTTGGACGCTTGGTAGCTGTAGACTTCTCGCGGGCCGATCTTGAGCGCACCGACAGAACCGATGTTGATCACAGTCGAGGGCCGATCTGCCGTCGCGCCTGCACGGAGCAACGGCAGGAGCTTCTGCATCAAAAAGAAAGGCGTTTTGAGATTGAGGTCGATCACGTCATCCCACTCGCTCTCGCTGAACGCGTCAAGCGGGGCGTCCGTAAGCGTGCCTGCATTGTTGACGAGGATGTGCATCGCTTTTTCTCGTCCCGCGATTTCCGCAACCAGCGTCGCGATGCCGTCGGCAGTCGACACGTCTGCCGCAAGGCCGAAGACGTCGCCGTCGATTTCGGCCGCCGCGCTGGCAACCTTTTCTGCCCCGCGCGCGCAAATGTACACGCGCGCACCGGCGGCTGCGAGCCCGGTTGCAATCATCCGCCCGATGCCTGCACTACCGCCCGTCACTAGAGCAACGCGCCCTTTGACCGAAAACAGGTTTGCTGCGTCCATCAGGCGATGATCTTCAGGATCATGTCGGTGACACCTTCGGGGTCACCGACGTTGAAGGCGTGGTCGCCGGGATGCTCATGCAATGTCCAGCCCAGCGTGCGGGCGCGGTCATGCATTGCGGTCATGATGGTGTGTTTTGCGGCGATATAGTCCACCTTGTGCGTGATGCTTTCGGCGCCCACCGGAATAACACAGCAAGTGGCGCGCATCGGCTGGTCAGACAGATGGTCGAGTAGCCATTGTTCCCGGTTCCGGTTCATCATGTGTGGATGTTCTTTGGCCATGGCGCGCTGTTGTTCATGCACGCCGGATCCGATCGGCCCTTCGCCTGCATCTAGCACGGCATTGAGCCCTGCCATGTCCGCTTCGCTGGCAAAACCGAGCAGAGAGGCGATCCGTTCACCGGCGTAAGGGATGATGGCATCCAGGTAAATGACGCGGGCGATCCTTTCCCCCGCCTGTGCGAGCACACCAGGTGCGACGGTGCCCGCATAGCTGTGGGCCACAAGGATTACATCCCTTAGGTCTTCAAAGTGCAGCACGTTCACCACGTCGGTAACATGCGTGGCATTGCCGACATCACGGCCGATAAGATGCACCCGCTCGCCAAAGCCGGTGAAGGTTGGCGTGAAGACGTTGTGTCCCTTGGCTTCGAGCAGAGCGCGCATGAACTTCCACGTCCAGCCACCCATGCCGCCGCCGTGCATTAATAGGAAAGTCGCCATTATGCGGGTGCTCCCGGCTCAAGGTTGGAGACGAGTTCCGGAGGCACGTCCGGACCCCAGAGATAGAAGCTGTCTTCGGGCGCATGCTGCGCTGAAGGCCAGACGCAATCTGCGGGAATATAGTCGATATCCGCTGAATATTCGCAGTAGCTGCCCCAAGGGTCGCGGGCGTAATAGAAATAATTGCCACCCAATACGTGGCGACCGACGCCCCAGCCTTCCTTATATCCCGCGCGGAACATCTGCGCCGATCCCAGTCCGACTTCCTGAAAAGATCCGACATCCCAGCTGGAATGATGCATGCCGCGATGGCTGGACCCCACCAACGCCAGCAGATGGTGATCGCTGCCATGTGCGCCATGCAGGAACGCGACCACAGGCCCGCTGCCGTCCGACAGCCGCAGGCCGAGCATGTTTTCATACCAGGCCGTCGCTGCGATCACATCGGTCGTGAAGATAGCGAAATGTGAGAGATGGCGCGGATGGGTCTTCGGCGCTGCCGAATTGAAGACAGCCCCGGAAGTGCCCGCCTTGGAAGAGACGTTTTCAAACGCTGTCTTGTCGTCAGGCGAACATTTCGTGCTCACCTGAATGTGCAGCGGTAACCCGTCAAACCCTTCTATCCAGATGCCGCCTTCCGGTGCCCCCGACAGCGCCGCGATGCGCGTGACGCCCTTCGCATCGAGATGGGCGTGGAGAGCCGCTTCATCCTCGGCGTAGATGCCGAAGCTCAGATAGCGCAACTGCTTGGCAGACGCCAGCACGACCCGGCTCCAGCAATGATCGTTGTTCTTGGCGTAAATGCCCAGCCCGGCACCTTCCGCGCGCACGTCAAGCCCGAAGGCTTCGTAGAAGGATCGTGCTACGGCAAGATCAGGCACTTGCAGGCCAAAATGATCGATTGAATGGATGCCTAAGGCTCCAGCACGCTTTTGCGGCATTTTCCTCTCCTAACCTATGCGTGGCTTATTCTGCGACGATCGGGTTGCTGAGCAGGCCGACGCCTTCGATCTCCACTTCGCAAACATCGCCCGCCTTCATCCACACTTGCGGATCGCGGGCGACGCCAACGCCCCCCGGCGTCCCCATCACCAGCATGTCACCCGCTTCCAGCGTCATGAAGGTGGACAGCAGGTGGATGGTGTTGGCGACCGTGAAAATCAGTTTGCCGGTGTTGGAAGACTGCATGATCTGTCCGTTGACGCGGCACTCGATCTTCAGGCCGGCCGCACCAGCAGGCAATTCTTCGGGTGTCACAAGATACGGTCCAAATGCACCAGTATCGTCAAAATTCTTCCCTGCGGTCCATTGCGGCGTGCGCAGTTGATAATCGCGGATCGAGGCGTCGTTGAACACGGAATAGCCTGCAACATGGTTCAATGCATCAGCTTCGCCGATGTTTTTGCCACCCTTGGAAAGGACGACCACGAGTTCCGCTTCCCAATCGAGTTGGCTTGACACTTTCGGCAGAATGACTGGTGCGCCATGGCCAGTCAGGCTGGACGGGAAGCGTGCGAAAAGCACTGGAAATTCCGGGATGCCGAGGCCGGATTCTTCGGCATGGTCGCGGTAATTGAGGCCAAGGCAGATGATTTTGGATGGCTTAGTGATCGGCGGCAGAAAGTTCAGTGTCGCTTCGTCAACTGCCTCACCAGCTGCAGCCTTTGCGCCTGCTTCAGCCAGTGTGCCGGCCGCAATATGTGCATCAAGATCGGCCACGTCTGCGCCGAAGGCCATGGTCACGGCATTGCCGCTTTTGGCCGCGAGGCCGATTTTTCCGTTTCTGGTTACTCGTGCGAGTCGCATTTTCTTCTCCGAAGTTAAAACTAGTTGCTGGCTTTTTGCCCGGTTCCCCCACCGGTTGCGGGCATCAAATTGTTGCTCATCCCGCCATCGACCAGAATGTCGATGCCATTGATGTGCCCGGCAAACGGGCTGATTAGGAACAGGATCGCGTTGGCGACATCCTCTGCCATGCCAAGCTTGCCGAGCGGGATCATCGATTCACGCTGGGCGCGGCGTGCGGTATCATCATAGCCGGCTTTGGTCATCGGCGTGTATGTTGGACCCGGCGAAACACTGTTGCAGCGAATGCCATCCTTGCCCCATTCCAGCGAAAGCTGGCGGATGAGCATGAGCAGCGCCGCTTTGCTGGATGAATAGAAGCCCAGCCCCGGCGTAGGCTGTGTTGCAGACATGGATGCTGTTGCAACGAAAGCGCCTTTGCTGGCGGCTAGATAAGGATGCGCAGCCTTTGCCAACGCCCAGGTCGCGCGGGTATTGACGCTGTAAATCCGGTCGAAATCGGCAGGCGACAGATCGACCAGCGCACCAGCCGCGATAATGCCCGCATTGCTCACCACAGCATCAATGCCGCCCATATGGGCAATGGCAGCGGAGACGATTTCATCTCCGCAATTCGGCGTGGATAAGTCTGCCACGCAAATGGCGGCATTCGGGCCGATCGCTTCAGCAACAGTCTTCAGTCCGTCAGAATCCCGGTCGGTCAGAAGCATCTGGTGCGATCCGGTGATCAGTGCGCAAGCCGCCAACCGTTCGGCCAGAGCCCGGCCAATGCCGCTTGCCGCTCCGGTGATAATGACGCGCATCGATTTCCTCTCAATCGGCCAGATCAAGCTCGGCCATTAATTGTTGGCGCAGCTTGAACTTTTGAATTTTGGATGCAGACATTGGCCATTCATCCACGAAGCGAATGTGGCGGGGGACTTTGAAAGACGCAATGCGTTCCTTCACGTAACGCACCAGCTCCTCCTCATTCACGTCACACTTGCCGCTGCGTTCAATGAAGGCTGCCGGAACTTCTGCGAGCCGCGCGTCGGGCAGGCCAACCACCTGTGCGATTTGGACCCCGTCATGTGTGGCGAGCACGGCTTCCACCTCGGCTGCCGCGACATTCTCTCCGCCCACCTTCAGCATATCCTTGAAGCGGCCATGAAACCGCAAATGCCCGTGCGCGTCGAGTGAGCCGATATCTCCGCTGCGGTACCACCCATCGGTATCTAGCGCCTCGGCGGTCTTGGCTGGGTCGCGGTAATAGCCGTCGAGGAGGTTATAGCCCTTTATCCAAACTTCGCCGCGTTCACCAACCGGAAGCGCTTCGCCCGTTTCAAGGCTCATGATTTTCACGTTCACACCGGCCATGGGGTACCCAAGCGTCTG
>RFSU01000054.1 GCA_009923795.1 Sphingomonadaceae bacterium | reverse complement strand
CCGCCACAACACTAAGCTGCGATGTTTCTGTCAAGAAGATGCCGAACATGGCTAGCTTGCACTAATAATTTTTGCCTTCATCTCCTGAAATTCAGCGTCGCTGATTACGCCGCTGTCTAGAAGTCTCTTTGCATTCTCAATTTGCTCAAGCATAGCATTCCCAGAAAATGCCTGCGCAGTTGGAACGCTTGACTGCGGACCTGAGTGAATTGTCACACCGCCAGAAGCTGCGCGCTTTTCTTCAATCGCACGAACCCTTCGCTTTTCTTCCCAAGCCTGCTCTTCAGCTTGCGACTTGCTGTAAATTTCTGAGGCCTCTCGATCAGGAATGCCAGCAACCTCAATCGCACCTACGCTTCCGCTGTAGTGAGCAAAAACTAGGTTAGATCCGCAGTATTGAGACAGGACATTCTGATCGATCTTAACATCTGCCAAGTCTTTCCACTGGATATCTTTCATCGTGAAGCCGCCCAAAAGGCCCCGCTCAACCACCACGATCCTGCTATTCGTTATAGCTAAAGAAACCCTCCTATGCCACAGTGCGAATATACGATGTTGAACCGCTTGCGAAACTATCTCCTCATCATTCATTAGAGTAGAGCTAAGCTTATCAAGCGCCTGAACCTCCCGCTTGTCGCTTCCTGCAAAAGTAAAATAAGCGTATGCGGGGAATATTATAAGCCCCAAACCCCGACTTAACATACATATTGCTACCCAAACCAATGCCCAGCCCAACAGATAAAAAATGCCCTTCATACATCCCCCCAGTAGCCCCACACATGGTTAATTTAGCTAGACCATAGCACCGTTCAACTGCATTGGCTAACCATTGGCATGGGAATGTCTATTATTACACAGGCGTTGGGTGGCATTATTATCGGAATGTTTGTGCTGTTTATACGGCGCGAAAAATCATCGAAACTGATGAATAATGCTTCATCATCAAAGCTTATACGTTTGAATGAAGAAACTATTCTCCGCCAACTAATGTCGCACGCTTGATGTAACCGTTAATGCCGCAACGCTTTGCTCTTTGAAGTTCGACATTCGCTGCACTTACGCTTAAGTGGGGTCCTGTTATGGTGACCATAAAGTCAGGTGCCATCCCATTATATGCATATGAGTAATCGCTAATTGCTTTGATCCCACAGCGACGAAGGCTTTCCAAGGCTGCATTCGTTATTGAAACTTCGTTGCCCGTGTTTTGAGGGGCTGAAGCATATATATTGTAAATTTCGGAAGGAGCAGACTGTCTGCCTTGCGCCGATGCTGGTGTGCCGATTAGTGTAGACAAGACGAAAATTGCTTCGATGCCTGCGTTGCGGATTTTGATCATCTCGATCGCCACTCCTGCCTAGTTTTTAGAACTACCCAAGGCATTTAAAAACTTCAGTTAATTCTTGCTCGGATCACCCTGCTCGGTTGCATCTTAATTGCCTATTTCAATAATTCTGGAAATATTAAAATATTGAAGCAGAGTGTCAATCCCCTTGGCAAGATGCATTCGGTCAATGGACTTTAATCGATCGGCCGAATGTAACAAAAAAGTAATATTGATAGATATTTACCGAACAAACCAAAATGACGATTTTAACTCGCCAATCTAAGATCATATTATTCAACTAATGTTTGGTTAAATGAGCCCATTGGGATAGCGTGCGCCATCAATGGAAATTTTTTCCATTTCTTCATGCGTTGCGCCACGGCCTGTGGGTGCGCGTTTTTCCTGGGGGGGAATATAGAGTGGCCACGAAAGCATCTGATCTGTTTGTCCAATGCCTTGAGAATGAAGGCTGTGAGTATATTTTTGGCGTTCCGGGTGAAGAAAATCTGGACATGCTGGATAGCCTTTCGCGGTCCACGAAAATCAAGTTAATCCTGACCCGCCATGAACAGGGCGCTGGCTTTATGGCCGCGACCTATGGCCGCCACACGGGCAAAACGGGCGTTTGCATGGCAACACTCGGGCCGGGCGCGACGAACTTTGTGACGGCAGCTGCCTATGCCTATTTGGGCGGCATGCCGATGCTGATGGTTACGGGCCAAAAGCCGATTAAGAAGTCAAAGCAGGGCCGATTCCAGATCCTCGATGTGGTCGATATGATGCGGCCCATCACCAAGTTTACGCAACAATTGACCTCATCTGACAATATCCCAAGCCGCGTGCGCGAAGCCTTCCGTCTGGCGGAAGAAGAAAAGCCAGGTGCCACGCATATTGAATTTCCAGAAGATATTGCTGACGAGCATACGGATTCGGTTCCCATGCCGCGCAGCAATGTGCGCCGCCCCAATGCGGATCCCAAGTCGATCCGGGCCGCCGTGCAGAAGATTGAAAAGGCAAAGGCTCCCGTGCTTGTCATTGGCGCAGGTGCAAATCGCACGATGACCAGCCGTATGCTGCTACAGTTCATCGAAAAAACCGGCATTCCCTTTGTCACGACGCAGCTTGGCAAAGGCACGATTGACGAAACCCACCCGAAGTTCCTCGGCTGTGCCGCGCTCTCCGCGAGTGATTTTGTCCACCGCTCGATTGAGCATGCCGATCTGATCGTCAATATTGGTCATGACGTCATCGAAAAGCCCCCCTTCTTCATGAAGGACGGCGGCACGGAGGTGATCCACATCAGCTCCAAATCGGCCGAAGTTGACCCGGTTTACTTCCCGCAGATCGAAGTCATTGGCGATATCGCCAATGCCATTTGGCAGATTAAGGAAGACGTGGTTCCCTCTGGTGCCTGGAATTTCGATTTCATGTACAAGGCCCGTCAGGCCGAGGTCGCGCACACAAAATCGCTTGATGGCGATGCCCGCTTCCCCATCTTCCCACCCTATCTGGTGCGCAAGGTGCGTGAAGCGATGCCAGCCGATGGTATCATCTGCCTTGACAATGGCGTCTATAAGATCTGGTTCGCCCGCAATTATGAAGCGCGTCAGCAGAACACCGTTCTGCTCGACAATGCACTGGCGACGATGGGCGCGGGCCTGCCGTCTGCAATGGCGTCGGCAATGGTCTATCCAGAGCGCAAGGTCATGGCCATTTGCGGCGATGGCGGGTTCATGATGAACAGCCAGGAAATGGAAACGGCCGTCCGCCTTGGCCTCAATATTACGGTGCTGATCCTCAACGATAGCAGCTATGGCATGATCCGTTGGAAGCAGGCCAATATGGGCTTTGCCGATTGGGGCCTGACCTATGGCAATCCGGACTTTGTGAAATATGCCGAAAGCTATGGCGCAAACGGCTATCGCGTGGAAAGCGCAGATCATCTGCAAGAGCTGCTCGCGCATACGCTGAACACGCCCGGCGTCCATCTTATCGACTGCCCCGTTGATTACAGCGAGAATGATCAGATACTGAATAAGGACATTAAAGAGCTCAGCAAAAAAGTCTGAGCGGCTGATCATAAGGACGACTGCGATGAAGCTTCGGGATACCTATCCGCTTTACCTGGCGAATGAGGCTCTACAGCCCAATACCGACCTTGCGGTCACCGACAAGTTCACGGGTGAAGTGGCGACCCGGGTTGCGCTTGCGGATGCAAAGATGATCGACGCGGCTATTGCGGCGGCGGTTGAGGCTGCGCAACCTATGGCGCGTATGGCCAGTTATGAACGTCGTGATGTTCTCCAGCATTGCGTCGATCGTTTCATCGAACGCAAAGATGAACTGGCTTATGCGCTGTGCGTTGAGGCCGGAAAGCCGATTAATGACTCCCGCGGGGAAGTGGGCCGATTGATCGACACATTCCGGATCGCCGCCGAAGAATCCGTGCGGATGACGGGCGAAGTCCAGCCGCTGGACATCAGCCCACGTGCACGTGGCTATCAGGGGATTTGGAAACGGGTCCCCATTGGCCCCTGCTCCTTCATCTCGCCGTTTAACTTTCCGTTGAACCTGGCAGCCCATAAGATCGCCCCTGCCCTCGCCGTTGGCTGCCCCTTCGTGATGAAGCCGGCCAGCCGAACGCCGTTGGGCGCCATCATCATGGGCGAAATTCTGGCGGAAACGAATTTGCCCAAGGGCGCTTTTTCCATCCTCCCCGCAACGCGGGACGGGGCAGATTTGTTCACGGTGGATGATCGCCTGAAGCTACTGTCCTTCACGGGATCGCCCGATGTGGGTTGGGACCTCAAGGCAAAATCGGGCAAGAAGAAAGTCGTGCTCGAACTCGGCGGCAATGCAGCGGTTATCATTGATGCCGATGCTGATCTTGACGATGCCGTAGACCGCACTGTTTTCGGCGCATTTTACCAATCGGGGCAATCCTGCATTGGGGTGCAGCGCATTCTTGTGCACGATGATGTCTATGATGCCTTTAAGGCAAAGCTGGTGGCCAAGACGTCAACTCTGATTGCGGGCAGCCCGCATGATGAGAAAACCTTTGTAGGCCCGATGATCGACGTGAAGGAAGCGGCACGCCTCGAAAACTGGATCGAAGAAGCCATTGGAAAGGGCGCAAAGCTGCTCTGCGGTGGTCAGCGCACCGGCGCAATGCTCGAAGCGACCTTGCTGGAGAATGTCGATCCCGAAACAAAGCTGAACCGGGAAGAGGCTTTTGGTCCCGTCGCCTTCCTGGTCCGCTTTGGCAGTTGGGATGAGGCTCTGCATATCTGCAATGACTCTAAGTTTGGTTTGCAGGCGGGCATTTTCACGCGCGACATCTTCAAGATCTTGGATGCTTGGGATGATCTGGATGTGGGCGGTGTCGTGGTCAATGATGTGCCCAGCTACCGCGTGGATAACATGCCCTATGGCGGCGTGAAGGATTCCGGCATCGGCCGCGAAGGCGTGCGTTTTGCCATGGAGGACATGACGGAAATCCGGAACCTTGTGATCCGTCGGAAATCCGCCTGATATTGGCATGATGTTTCTGAAATTACGTATTTTTTTGAGGGGAAAGTAAAATGGCGAAGCATGATCACGTAAATCTTGCAGAATTTATGGGCGGGGTTGCACGTCGCAATCCGGGCCAGACTGAATTTATTCAGGCAGTGCAAGAAGTTGCCGAAGATATTTATGATTTTATGGAAGATAAGGAAGATTATCACCGCGAACAGATTCTGCGCCGTATTGCAGAGCCAGATCGCGTCGTCAGCTTCCGCGTCTGCTGGGAAGATGACAATGGCAATATCCGCGTTCAGCGCGGTTGGCGTGTCCAGAACAACAATGCCATTGGCCCCTATAAAGGCGGCATCCGGTTCCACCCCAGCGTGTCAGAATCCATTTTGAAGTTTCTGGCCTTTGAACAGACCTTCAAAAACTCACTGACCGGTCTGCCCATGGGCGGCGGCAAAGGCGGTTCAAACTTCAACCCTAAGGGCAAGAGCGACCGTGAAATCATGCGCTTCTGCCAGAGCTTCATGAATGAGCTCTATCGCCATATTGGCCCCGATACGGACGTTCCCGCCGGTGATATTGGCGTTGGCGGCCGTGAAATTGGCTTCATGTTCGGCCAGTATAAGCGTCTGACCAATCAGTGGAATGGCGTGTTGACCGGGAAGGGTCTTGAATATGGTGGCTCTGCCATCCGTCCGGAAGCAACCGGCTATGGCGCGGTTTACTTCCTCGCCGCTATGTTGCGGACAAAGGGGCAGGATTTGAAGGGCAAGACCGCCGTCATTTCCGGATCAGGCAATGTCGCCACGCACGCCGCCGAAAAGGTGACGCAACTGGGCGGCAAGGTTCTGACGCTGTCAGACAGCAGCGGCTTTGTGCACGATCCGGACGGTATGGACCAGGACAAGATCAATTGGGTCAAGGACCTGAAGAATAAGCGTCGCGGTCGTATTGAAGAATATGTCGCAGCTTATCCAAAGGCTGTGTTCCATGCGGGCAAAACCCCTTGGAATGTGCCCTGTGATGTTGCCCTCCCCTGCGCCACGCAGAATGAGCTTCTCGGCGATGATGCTCGTGCTCTGGTTGCAAATGGCTGCATCGCGGTCAGCGAAGGCGCAAATATGCCGACCAATTTGGAAGGTGCGCATGTCTTCCGCGATGCCAAGATCCTCTTTGCACCGGGCAAGGCCGCAAATGCGGGTGGCGTTGCTGTTTCCGGTCTGGAAATGAGCCAGAACAGCGAACGTCGGTCCTGGAAGGAAGAAGAGCTTCAGCAGATGCTTCTGGACATTATGGAAGGCATCCACACCCGCTGTGTCCAATATGGCAATGTGGCTAATGGGCATGTCGATTATGTCCGTGGCGCCAACATCGCAGGCTTCAAGAAGGTTGCCGATGCCATGTTGGCCTTTGGCGTCGTCTAAGCAAACCCAAAAAAGGGGCCGTCCGAACGCTCGGACGGCCCCTCTTTTTTTGAACGGGCGCCCTTGAGGCGCCTTTTTTTTATTTCGGAATGCCGAGTGTGTCGGAAGCCGCCTTGATCCGACCAACAGCGCCCTTATCAGCACTGAAGATTTGCAACGCATTGTCTCTGGCCTGCTTGGCTTTATCCTTTTGGCCCATCACCATGCGTGCGCGCATCAGGCGCAACCAGCCAGCCTCATTGCGGCCATCGGCGGCCAATTTGCGCTCCAGCCCATTGACCATTTCATTGACCATTGTTGCCTGCTGGCTTGGCGGGAGCGAGGAGGCCTGCGCCAATTGCGATGCTGAGGGCCCGGGAATAGCATCCGTCGCTGGGGAGCTTGGTAATGTGGTTGGCGCTGATGCAGCCATGCGCCCGGACACATCGATCTTATGTTCGGCGGCGACCTTCGCAATCGTGTCGCGCACCCCCTGTTCCCAAGGCGCGCCTTTCGGGGTGTCGTTTAACAGCGCAATCCAATCATTAATCGCGCCCTGACTGTCCCCCACAAGATCCTTTTGAACGCCAAGGAAATAGCGTGCTCGGGGATCTTTCGGGTCGATCGTAAGCGCCTTGCGGAAAGCCGCGACAGCCTCTTGTTCGAATGGGCCAGTCGCGTCTTGAACGAGCGACTCACCCAAGCTCGACCAATAGTCACCATTGTCGGGGGCTATTTTTGTTGCGTTTCGATAAGCTTCAGCGGCCTTTGAATAGTCTCCTATGTTGAAGCGTGACCATCCAAGCATGCGCCAGCCATCCGCATCGTTGGGGTTCTGAGCAAGTTTTTGTTCTAAGGCGGCGATAGACTTCTCAACATCCTTGCCCGGAGCCTGCGTTTCAGTGGCCGCAATCGGGCTATTTGCGCCATTTGATCGAACAATCGACCAAGAGACTGCGGCGACGGCAACGCATATCGAGCCAATTAGGATGTGCTTTGACTGAATTTCAAATCTCTTTGGCATTTATACTCCTATGCCCACGGGGCTATGTCGCTTGCGCTTCCCTAATAGACTGTGCGACAACATAAAAAGAGGTAAATATTTTATTTACGACTTTTTTTAAGTCACGCAGCGGGGGCGTGCGGCTTAGCGGGGGGCATTAACGTGACAAGCACCTATAGGGTGGCAATTGTCGGTTCGGGACCGGCGGGATTGAGTGCGGCTGCACGTGCAGCGCAACTCGGCATGGCCCATATACTTTTGGAAAAGACAGACCATTTGTCTGACACCATTTTCCGGTATCAAAAGGGCAAGCATGTCATGGCGACGCCCAGCCAGCTGGTGCTCCGCTCGGACATGGATTTTGATGCCGGAAAGCGCGAGAAGATCCTCCAGACTTGGAATGATCAAGCCGCCAGCCAGAATGTTCTTGTCCGCTATCGTTCCGAAGTCACAGCCATTACAGGTGGCCCCGGCAAATTTGAGCTGAAACTGGCGGATGGAGACACCATCAACGCCGAAGCCGTCATTCTTGCCATTGGCACCCAAGGCAACCCCAATTTGATGCGCTGCCCCGGCGGTGATCTGCCCCATGTTGAATATCAGCTGGATGATCCAACTGCGATTTTGGATGAGCATATTACGGTTGTCGGTGCTGGAGACGCAGGCATTGAAAATGCCCTCGGCCTCGCTGCCGATCCAGAACAGCGCAACGTCGTTTCGATCGTCAATCGGTCCGCCGATTTCAGTCGGGCGAAGGATGCGAATGTCAAAGCCCTGACGGCGGCAGCCGAAGAAGGCCGGGTCACGATTTTTACCGAAACATCAACCAACCGCATTGAGGCAGACCATATTGTCCTCGACACGCGCGATGGGGAACTGCGCATTCCGTGCAACCGGATCATCGCCCGCATGGGCTCTGCCCCTCCCCGCGGCTTTGTCGAAAGCTGCGGGATCGAGTTTAGCAGTAAGGACAGGGAAGCCTTCCCGATCCTTTCCCCCGTGTTTGAATCGACAGCGGCAGGTATCTTCGTCATTGGAGCGCTCGCTGGCTATCCGCTCATCAAGCATTGCATGAACCAAGGCTATGACGTCGTTGAGTTCATCAATGGGAATGTGGATCTAAAACCTGCGGACGAGCCAATTCTGGAAGCCAAATTCCGCACGTTGCCGGGCAAAAGGTCGGTTGATGAATGGCTTGATCTGTTGCGCACACAAATTGACATATTGCGCGAACTCACGCCCTTGCAAATGCGTGAGTTTACGCTCGACAGCGATGTCAGCTTTGTTCGTAAGGGCGATGTTGTTTTTGAACGTGGTGCGCCGGGTTCCTCGCTCTTCAACGTCGCTCAGGGCTCCGTTCATGTTCAGGTGAGCCCGACGGATTCTTCCATCATTGTTCCCATCGGGACAGGCGCGATGTTTGGCGAAGTCGGCCTGATTTCCGGACGTAAACGTGGGGCAACCGTTGTGGCTGCTGAAGACAGCATCCTGATGGAAATTCCGCGCACAGGCGCGCTCAAGCTGATTGCCACCGTGCCGACCGTGAAGCGTGCCGTCACTCGTGTCTCAATTGAGCGTCAGCTGCTCCAGCTTTTCAAAGCCGGGTTGAGCCCCGCTGATATCGCCGATGTTGTTGAGAGCGCAGAGACGATCAGCGTGCGCGCTGGCGATGCGATCATCAGCGAAGGCGATGAAAGCTATGATATCTACGTCATCCGCGTCGGGTCTATGGTGGTTGAACGGACCATTGGCGGCAAAGCTGTCTTCCTCTCCTATCTTCCTGCTGGCTCCTATGTCGGGGAAATGGCCTTGATCGAAGGCGGACGCCGGACGGCAACAGTCCGCGCGGCCGTCAAGTCAGAAGTGATCAAGCTCAATGGCGATGCCTTTAGAGGCCTATTAGAACGCAATCCGGCGCTGCTGGACCGGCTCAAGGTCGATATGGCGACGCGCAAGGATGTGAACGCCCATATCGAGACAATGAAGAGCACATTCTCCGATGTGTCGGACATGTATTCTTCGGTCGCGAGCTTCCTCGTTGAGAACGGGATTGGCGAAGCAACCGACGTTCTGCTGATTGATGAAAAGCTCTGCGTCGGGTGCGATAACTGTGAAAAGGCCTGCGCGGATAGCCATGACGGCCTGTCTCGATTGGATCGGGAGGCTGGCAAAACCTATGCCCATCTGCATGTGCCAACGTCGTGCAGGCATTGCGAGCATCCCCATTGCATGGCCGATTGCCCACCGAACGCGATCCATCGCGGGATTGATGGGGAAGTCTTTATCGATGACACCTGTATTGGCTGTGGCAATTGCCAACGCGGTTGCCCCTATGGCGTAATCCGGATGGATAAGGTTCCGCCCAAAAAGCCGCCTTTGCTCAATTGGCTCCTTTTCGGCACAGGCCCCGGCCCCGGTGAACCCAGCGCCAAATGGTCGAAAAAGCATGGAAATCCTGAAGCGCCTAAAAAGGCCATTAAGTGTGACATGTGTTCTGGCCTTGAAGGCGGACCAAGTTGCGTGCGTGCCTGCCCCACGGGTGCGGCCATTCGCATTTCGCCGGAACAGTTCCTGAGCGTTTCGCAGATGCAGAAGGGCGATTAACCCATGGCATCGCAACTTTCTGGAAATAGCAAAAAGCGTCTTGGTGGGACGAGCCATGTCTCCTTCCTGAAACATGCGGATTATCGCTGGCTGAAGATTTCGGCGGCGCTCTCTGCCCTCGCCTTGTTTAGTTACGCGCTCATTGATGTTGAACCACGGCACAGCGGCAGCAGCTGGTATGGCTATACACTGGGCACGATTGGGGCTGGTCTCATCCTTTGGCTTGCGCTGCTTGGATACAAAAAGCGGTCGATCAAGCCGGGGCAATGGACGTTGAAATCCTGGGTTTCCGCGCATGTGTGGCTGGGGTTGTCACTCATCATTGTCGCCACATTGCATTGCGCCTTTCAATTTGGCTGGAACGTACACACGCTTGCTTACGTGCTGATGATGATCGTCATCGTCTCCGGCATTTATGGCATTTGCGCCTATACAATATTGCCCAAGCATCTCAGCGCTAATCGCGGCGATATGACGCAGGCTGAAATGCTCGACAATTTGCGCAGCATTGACCGACAATTGCATGATGCAACCCAGCCCTTGGGCATGGAACTTGCGACGTTGATCGGGGAGTCCTTGAGTAATGATCCCTTTCAGGGGTCAATTCTGGCACGATTGACCAACAGCTATCCAGACTGCCCAACGCATGCGGCGTTCGTTACAGTCAGCGCAGCTGCAAAGGATCGTTCTGTGGATAACGCTGACGATCTTGTGCGCGCGTCGCAAATCTTGTCGCGAAAAGTCGCGGCCCTCAGCAATATTCGGCGTCATCTTCAGCTCAAGGCGCAGCTAGAAATTTGGCTCTATTTCCACGTCCCGGTGACGTTCGCATTAATTGCGGCCCTGACGGCACATGTCGTCAGCGTGTTCTTCTATTGGTGATCTGCTCATGACCTTCATTGTCCATAACGTCAGCTTCACCAACGACGGCCGCGAAATCATTCGCTCGAAAGACTATGATCAGTCGACACTGTCGGTTGGACGCAGCCCTGGTTCTGACATTGCATTGACGGACGTCGCCGTGCCGCTGGATCATGCGCGCATAATGGCCGAAGCTGACGGTAGCCTGACCATAACGGCGATTGGCGGCGCACCCTTTACGGCCAATGGCCGCAGCGTGACAACAATCAGTTTCGGGCGCGGTGATGGCGGCGTGCTGAATTTTGGCAGTCATGAATTTAACATCAGCTGCGCAGGCGACGACGTTTCAATCAGAATTGAGCGCAAAGCGGCGGTTGCGGATTCAAGCGAAGCCAAGGACAGTAAGAAGGTCTTTTCCCTCGGCAATGTTGGTGGAAAAATGCGCCTGCCCGCTTGGGCCTTGGTGATCACGATCATTGCAACACTGCTCGTTTGGCCCATTTGGACTTGGTCCAGTTTTCACATGGCAGAAACCCGCGGTGGAAGCGTTCATGCAGATCAAAGCTGGTCGCCCGGGCCTATTTCCTTGGCCCATGCTTCCTTCGCCAATGACTGCCAAGCCTGTCACGTTAATGCGTTTGAATCTGTTCGGGATAGCAGCTGCGTTGCCTGTCACAAAGATATGCCGGAACATGCAGACGCCCATGGCCTGAGCGCGGCAAAGGGATCCCCCAATCCATTCCGTGCTGTTCTAAACGCCACATCGCGCATGTTTAACCGTCCGGAAAACAGCTGCGTGGACTGCCATTTGGAGCATGAAGGGGCGGTCGCCTCACCGCCAACGCCACAGCGTTTCTGCACCGATTGTCACGATGGCCTGAGTACGCGGGTGAAAACGACTAAATTGCTCGATGTGGGTGATTTTGCGAGCAAGCACCCGGAATTCCGGCCCGGCATTGTGACCAATGCTGGCGACCCGCCTGTTATCAAGCGGATCTCCCTTTCGGCGAACCCGAAAGAAAATACGGGGCTTAA
>RFSU01000053.1 GCA_009923795.1 Sphingomonadaceae bacterium | reverse complement strand
CATCAATTGCAATTGATGGTAGAGCATGATCGGCAGGACGATCATGCCGGCTTGCGCTGCTGGAAACAAAATGCGCGCCATCGGGGCCCCTGTCGCAAGGCTTTTCTGCGCCCCGGAAAAGAGCAAAGTGATGCGATCTTCCCGATTGAGGCCGATCATCCCGCCCAAGGCCCAGCTGCCGCCGAGCGCCAGCGCGAGGAGCACCGAGACGACCAGCATCAGGCGCACCAAGTCCATCCCATCCAACCGACCCCAAAGACCATCGATCACCGCCGCGCTGAACGCGACATAGACGGTCAGAATTATCGTCATTTTATCCAGCCTCCCGATCCATCCCCGGTTGCGCTCCGCCCAAGCCGCGAGTTTGACGCGGGCGATCTGCCCCAAAGCAAAGGGCAACAGCAGGAGCGCGGCAATCCGCCCAATGGCGCTGAGATCAATCGCCACGCCCTGTGTGGTGGCCAAGGCGGTCAGGATCAGCGGGGTCAGGATGACGCCAGATAAATTGGTGACAGCAGCGGCAATAACAGAGGCCGCGACATTGCCCCGCGCCATAGAGGCACAGGCAATAGCCGACTGAACCGTGGAGGGCAGCGCACATAAAAACAGCACGCCCAACCAAAGCCCCTCAGGAAGCAAGCCCGGCGCGCCGCGTGAGACTGCTAGCCCCAAAAGCGGCATGACCGCAAAAACAAAACCCAGCACCGCCAATTGCAAGCGCCAATGCCGCATGCCGGCCCAAACCGCCTCATGCGCGATGCGCAGCCCGTGAAAGAAAAACAGGCTGAAAATCGCCATATTTGAAATAGCAGAGACAATATCCATTCCCTGCCCGCGCGCGGGCAAGAGCGTGGCAAGGCCAATTGTTGCTAGCAGCAACAGCAAGAAACGGTCGGGAAAAAGGCGGCGCAACATGGGATTGCCCTAGCCGACCTTGTCGCATCGCACAAATTGGTCTAGGGCCGCGCTCGAACCGCAACTTTCCTCCATTTTTCCGAGATCTACATGAGCCTCCGCAATGTGGCCATCATCGCACACGTCGATCATGGCAAAACCACCCTTGTTGACCAACTGTTCCGCCAGTCGGGCACTTTCCGTGACAATCAGCGCATTGAAGAGCGCGCGATGGATTCCAACGACATCGAGAAGGAACGTGGGATCACCATTTTGGCCAAGTGCACCTCGGTCGATTGGGAAGGCACGCGCATCAACATTGTGGATACACCGGGCCACGCCGACTTTGGCGGCGAGGTGGAGCGCATCCTCTCGATGGTCGATGGCGTTATCCTGCTGGTCGATTCATCTGAAGGCGCCATGCCGCAGACCAAATTTGTGACCGGCAAGGCGCTCGCCCTTGGGCTGCGCCCGATTGTCGTCGTCAACAAGGTAGATCGCCCGGATGAGCGCATTCAAGAAGTGCTCGACGAAGTGTTCGATTTGTTTGTCTCGCTCGATGCGACCGATGCGCAGCTCGACTTCCCCGTGCTCTATGCCTCTGGCCGCAATGGCTATGCCAATACCGACCCAAGCCTGCGTGATGGCACGTTGACGCCGATGTTTGAAACCATTGTGCGCCATGTGCCGGAACCCAAGGCAGATGTGGACGGGCCGTTCAAATTCCTCGTGACCCTGCTGGATCGTGACAATTTCCTTGGCCGCATCCTGACCGGCCGCATTGATAGCGGCACGTTGAAGGTCAATATGCCGATCCACGCGCTCGACCCCGACGGCAATGTCGTGGAACAGGGCCGCGCGTCCAAGATTCTGGCCTTCCGCGGTCTGGAACGCGTTCCGGTGGACGAAGCGCAGGCGGGGGATATTGTGTCCATCGCGGGCCTGACCGTTGCGACGGTTGCCAATACAATTGCTGACACCAGCGTGTCAGACCCCATTGCCGCCCAGCCCATTGATCCGCCGACGCTCTCCATGCGCTTCGCTGTGAATGACTCGCCAATGGCGGGCCGCGAAGGCACCAAGGTGACCAGCCGGATGATCCGTGATCGTCTGTTCCGCGAATCCGAATCCAATGTCGCCATCCGCGTCACCGAAAGCGCTGATAAGGACAGCTTTGAAGTGGCCGGGCGTGGCGAGCTTCAGCTTGGCGTGTTGATCGAAACCATGCGTCGCGAAGGCTTTGAACTGGGCATTTCGCGTCCGCGCGTGCTGTTCCGTGAAGAAAATGGTCAGAAAACAGAGCCTTATGAAACCGTCGTGATCGACGTGGATGAGGAATATTCGGGCAATGTCATCGACAAGATGAACCTGCGGAAGGCGGAAATGACCGACATGCGCCCCTCTGGCGGTGGCAAGACGCGCATCACCTTTTCCGCGCCGTCCCGCGGCCTCATCGGCTATCACGGCGAATTCCTGTCCGACACGCGCGGCACGGGCATTATGAACCGCCTGTTTGAAAAATACGGGGCCCATAAGGGCGTGATTGAAGGCCGCAAAAATGGCGTTTTGATCTCCAATGGGTCTGGTGAGGCCAATGCCTATGCGCTTGGCCCGCTGGAAGATCGCGGCATCTTGTTCGTCGCCCCCGGCGAGGCCTTGTATGAAGGCATGATCGTGGGTGAAAATGCCAAGACGGATGACCTTGAAGTCAACCCGATGAAGTCCAAGCAGCTTACCAACTTCCGCGCGTCGGGCGGCAAGGATGATGCCATCCGCCTCACCCCGCCCAAGCGGATGACGCTGGAACAGGCGATTGCCTATATTGATGATGATGAGCTGGTGGAGGTGACTCCCAAGAACATCCGCCTGCGCAAAACGCATCTTGACCCGCATGATCGCAAGCGGGCCAAGCGTTCCTCCAGCGGTGTCTAATTTGGGCGCCCCGCAGGCCTCTATGGCGGCGGGGCTGCCCCGTTTGCATCTTCTGGCCGCTCTGCTTGTCATGGCGGTCTGGGGATCAAATTTCGTGATCATCCGCATCGCGCTGGATAGCTTCCCACCGCTCTTGCTGGCGGCGCTGCGCTACACCTTCGCCTTTTTTCCCGCCGTCCTGTTGCTCAAACGACCCAACGTGCCTTGGCCCAATTTGGCCGCCTATGGCGTGCTGATCGGCGGGGGGCAATTTGGCTTGCTCTTCATCGCGATGAAGGCGGATATTACACCCGGTCTCGCCTCGCTGGTCGTGCAGACACAGGTGATCTTCACGATCCTCTTCTCGCTCCTCTTACATAAAGAGCGGGTTCGCTTGTTTCAGATAGCGGCCCTTGCACTGGCGCTCGCCGGGCTGGGTGTTATCCTGACGCACACAGACGGCCATACGACGCCGCTGGGCATTGCCCTTGTCATTGGGGCCGCGATCAGCTGGTCAAGCGGCAATATGGTCTCGCGCGCGGCGGGCCAAGTGAACATGCTGGCTTATGTCGTCTGGGCCAGCCTTTTTGCGATCCCCCCGCTCTTCGCGCTCTCCTTCCTGATGGAAGGGTCTGATAAGATTTTCCAGAGCTTGGCACAGGCCGGCCCCGGCCCTTGGGCCGCAGTCGCTTGGCAAGCGGTGGGCAATACAATGTTCGGCTATGGCATTTGGGGCTGGCTGCTCTCCCGCCATCCAGCCGCCGAAGTCGCACCACTCGCCCTGCTCGTGCCCGTGTTCGGCATGATGTCCTCCACCCTCATCCTTGGCGAGCCCTTACAGGGCTGGAAAATCATGGCGGCCCTTTTGGTGATGGGCGGGCTGATGATCAGCATCCTCTGGCCGCGCATCGCAGCGCGGTTCAGCCGATAATCCAGCCTTAAAGTGCCGCTTCCAACGGCTCCAGCGCTTCAGAGGCGGCAGCCATGTGGCTTCGGCTTGCTCAAGCGCGGCCGCGATTTCGGCGCTGCGCTTCATCAGCTCGGTCATCGTCATCTTGGCATAGCGGGGTTCGGCCGAACCGGGTTCTGCCATGGCCTGATCAACCGCCCGACGCTCTGCGGTCAGCCGCTCCAGCTCTGCCTCTGCATCGCGGGCGCACTTGCGCATCTCCTGCGCCTTTTCGCGCGCTTGGGCCGCGGCCTTGCGGTCGCCCTTTTTGTTAAACTTGCCGCCTTCCGCCTTGGGCTGGTTTCGCCCAAGGATCAGGTCGGTATAGTCATCCATCGAGCCGCTAAACTCCACCGCCGTGCCATGATCCACCAGCACCAGACGATCGGCCGTCAGCTCCAGCATATGTCGATCATGGCTGATGAGCACGACAGCGCCTTCATAGGCATTGAGCGCCTGCACCAGCGCCTCTCGGGCATCCACGTCCAAATGGTTGGTTGGCTCATCCAAGATGAGCATGTGCGGCGCTTCTCGTGTGATCAGCGCCAGCGCCAGCCGGGCACGTTCCCCACCGGAGAGTTTCCCAACCTGCGTCGTCGCCTTAATGCCCGAAAAGCCGAAACGGCCAAGCTGGGCGCGGACAGCAGCGGGCGTAGCGCCCTGCATCTGGCGGGTCATATGCTCCAGCGCGGTATCACCGCCATCTAGTTCTTCCACCTGATATTGCGTGAAATAACCAACCCGCATCTTGCCCGCTTTAGCGATCTCTCCCTCCATCGGGGCAAGCTGCGCGGCCAGCAGACGGGCAAAAGTGGTCTTCCCATTGCCATTGCGCCCCAACAGCGCCAGCCGATCATCCGGGTCCAGCCGCAGGTTCAGCCTTTGCAAGATGGGCGTGCCTTCGGTGTAGCCGACGCTCGCCATATCCAGCGTCACCAAAGGTGGGCGCAGCGCATCTGGATTGGGAAAGTCAAAAGACAAGGTCGGGTCTTCGGCCATCGCCGCAATGGGCTGCATCTTGGCAAGCGCCTTGGCGCGGGACTGAGCCTGTTTCGCCGTGCTCGCCCGCGCGCTGTTGCGGGCAATATAATCCTGCAATTTCGCGCGCTGGGCATCTTGCGAGGCTTTGGCCGCCGCCAATTGCGCGGCGCGTTCGGCCCGTTGCCGTTCAAAGGCATCATAGCCACCGGGATAGAGCGTCGTCTTCCCATTTTCGAGGTGGAGGATGTGATCCACCACATTGTTCAAAAGATCGCGTTCATGGCTGATCACCACCATCATGCCGGGATAGCTTTTCAAGAAGCTTTCCAGCCACAAGGTCGCTTCCAAATCCAAATGGTTTGACGGCTCATCGAGCAGCAGCAGGTCTGGCTGAGAAAAGAGCAGGGCGGCAAGGGCAACGCGCATCTTCCACCCGCCCGAATAGCTGTCGAGCGGCAGATTCTGCATCGCGTCATCAAAGCCAAGGCCAACCAAGATACGCGCGGCCCGTGCCGGCGCTGCATAGGCATCAATGGCGAGCAGCCGCTCATGCACTTCGCCCAGACGATTGGGGTCTTCGCAGGTCTCCGCCTCAATCATCAGGGCGGCCCGCTCCGTATCGGCGGCCAGAACCGTTTCAATCGGTGTCGATGTTCCGCTGGGGGCTTCCTGCGCGATATAGCCAATGCGCGTGCTGCGCGGCATATCCAGCCGCCCCTCATCGGGATCAAAGCTGCCGATCAGCACCTTCATCAGCGTGGATTTGCCCGCGCCATTGCGCCCGATCAGCCCAATACGGCTGTTCGACGGCAGGGCAGCCGTGGCGCGATCTATAATGGTGCGCCCGCCAAGGCGCACGGTGATGCCGTCAAAGTTGAGCATGATGCGCGGGCCCTACATCATATTGGCCGAATGCGCGATGCGGTTTTGTTGGGGGAGGAGAAAAAGGGGATGCGGGCTGATTTGGCCTTTAGGCCCGCTCGGATTGGCACGCGGCATAAAGCTCTGGCAGGAACCCGGCCAGATGCGGCATTTCTTGCGCGCAGTGCACCAGCAGCGCGCGGGCATCGCCCTCTGTCAGGCGGAGCACGCGTTTGGCAAGCCCGGCGGCCAGCCCACCGATGAGGTTGCGTCCCCCCACATGCTTGCCGCCCATCCAAAAGCGGGATCGCATTTCACTGCCGCCGGGAACCGCGCGGACATGATGGGCCAGATAGCCAACGTCAATTGGGGCATCGCCAAGGCCTATGCGCGCGCAGACAATGGTCGCTTGGCGGTCATCGTCCAACCGGGGATCGGTAAAGCCAAAGCTGGCGGGCGGAACGAAGCGAATAGCGCCGCGGATCAGATCGCTGGCGATATACTCATCCACAAGCGAGGTTTGACCCACATAAAGTGCCCGGCCGCTGGCGCCGCTGGGCGGCGTTTCGCGCCACGCGGCATGGACATGCGCCTGCGGATGCCAAAGTTTGTATTTGGCAGGGGCATCGCCATGCCAGCCGAACCACCAATCAACCATCGCCGGGGTGACGCCGGGCATGTCGGTGCGCACACTCACCCGCATGCCGCCATCTTTGGTCAGCGCAAAGCCATCTTCCAGAACAGGCGCATCCCCGAAGAGGTTTTGGGCAGCCCCATCAATATCCGGCAGCAACAGATCTGGCACCCCACCCCGGTCCAGCGCGGCGCACACATGCGGCGCCAAAGGGGCCAGATTGGGGTTGAAAAAGCCCGCATAAGGCTGTGCGTGATCCGCCGCACGATAGCCCAGATAGCGCCCGGATATTGGCTTGCTGCTTTTCATGAGACGCGCCCCATATAAGGATTGAACCGGCCGTCTGGATCAAACTTTGCCCGCAGTGCATCCAGCCGCGCCAAATTGGCCGGGGCCATGAAGGGCATCGGCCTGCGCCCCAAATTTTCATCGGCCAACTGAATGCCAACGCTCTGCGCCTCCAGCGCGCGCATATGGTCTGTCGCCCAGCTTTCATCCGCCGATGTCGCCGCCTTGCCCCGCAATCCGCCATAGAGCGCAAGATAGGTGCGTGCCTCCAGCGAAAAGGCCATGTCTGGCCGCGATGCGGGCGGGTTCCAATTCAGCCACAGGGCGTGGCTTGGGGCGGCCGGCTGACTATCGGCAATTTGGCGCAGCGCGGGCAGCAAAGGATCAATCGGGTCGTTCATCCACATACTGTCCGCCGTCCAGCGCGTGTTCGGCAAGAACAGCGTCTTTTCCCCCGTCTGCATCATCATGTTGAGCGACATCGGCAAGAGCGGCAGGGTGAAGCTCGCCTTTTTGCGCAAGGGGCCCTTGTCAATAAAGGCCACTGCATCGCGCGCCTCGCGCCAGCTTTCGGCCAGCACCGGGGCAAGCACCTCAATCCCATGCGCAAATATGCCGGTTGCCCGCCTGTTGAAGACCATTTGAAACTCAACCGAGGGGGAGACTTGGGGGCCGACCCGATCCGCCCAGGCCATCACCTCTTCCAAATGGCGCATACGGAAAACTTGCATCTTCATGCCGATGAATTTTGGCCGACGATGCAGCTTCAGGTGAAAGCGCACCACCACCCCGAAAAAGCCGGGGCCCGCCCCGCGCGCAGCCCATAGCAATTCGCGGTTTTGCGTCTCATTGGCATGAACCAAGCTGCCATCCGCCAGCACCACGTCCACACCGACCACATTTTGGCACGCCATGCCAATCGCCCGGCTGTTCCAGCCAAACCCGCCTTGCAGCAGGAACCCCCCCATGCCGACGGTATAGGCATGCGCCACCGGGAAGAAGAGGCCACGTTCGGCCAGCGCGGCATTCAACTCCCCCGCAAGGCAGCCGGGGCCGATCAGGGCAAGGCCCGCCTCTTCATCAATGGCGATAGAGTTCAGCTGCGACAGATCGATCAAAATCCCGCCATCACGAATATGGTTCTGCGCCCAGCTGTGCCCGCCCGAACATATGCCGATGGTCACCCCCTCATCGCGCGCGCGGTGCACCGCTGCGATGACTTCCCGCACGCAAATGGGCTGCACCATCACATCGGGGCGACGGCCGGGGTCTTGCGCATTAAAACTGGTGCTGAGCAATGCGGCGTCAAAGCCGGGCATGGTCTTGTCGATCATGCCGCCTGCAAGGGGCTTTCTCTTCATGGCCGGACTCCCAAGGGCGGTGACGAGACAGGCGGCAACGATAGCCAGCGCATCGGCATCTCCAGCGGCGGCAGAATATCTATCGGCGCATGGGCCAGCCCCTCTGCCTCCGCCGCGTCAACACCCAAATGGCGGAGGAGTGCGGCGGTCGCGGCGTCAATTTTGGCGGGGGGCAGACCGCCCCGGTGCAGATCCAGCGCAAGGCCCGCAATCGCCCCGGCAGCCATGCTGGCGGCCAGATCAACATCCGCCACCTGAAACCGGCCAGACGCCGCCCCCGCGCCAATGTCGAGCGTCAGGCTCAACCGCAATTCGGCAGACAGCCGATCCGTCGGCAAACCCACATCAAAGAAAAGCCGGCCGAAACCGGGCTGCTGCACCATCATCCATAAGGTCTGCCGCGTAATCTGCGCAAAGCGAGCCGCCGGATCCTCAATCGCGGCCCCCAAGGCAGCAATGGCCGTCGCATGCGTCACCCCCAACAGCTCCCCCAAATCGCTGATCAGCGCCGCAATATCCGGATAATGGGTGTAAAAACTGGCATGCACCAGCCCCGCATGACGGGTGATCTGCCGCAACCCCAACGACGCCACCGTATGATCCATCAACAAAGCCTGCGCCGACACCAACAACGCATCCCGCGTCCGCGCGCGCTTTGTGCTGGAGGAAGTTGGGGGAGTTGGGGCGGCTGGCATCATGGGATATGACATAATGTTAATTATGACATTATGTCAATATTTAATAAGCCGGAAGCCTGAATCGTTAGACATGACGCAAGACTAACGCGTTGGTTAAGCGCGCGCAGACGCACGCCACACAGCGTTGAGCAAGAGCGCCTGAGCGATCAACATGAATGACTAGGAAAACTGGAGCGGGCGAAGGGATTCGAACCCTCGACCCCAACCTTGGCAAGATTCGGCTCTATTAAATTTTATTTTTATATCAGATGGTTATTTGGCCCTTGAAAAATCCGAACACGATCCGAACATTTTCAGCGGCATTTTCTCAGAAGGCTTTGTGTTCAGGTTTCCAGACAAATGCGGAGCGGCAGCTTTGCGCCCAGTTGCCGCCGTTGTAAGCGCTACCTGGCTGACCCAAAAACGGACATTGCACCAGACAGGCGGCGATGGCTGATTTGTTGGACATATTCCACCTTGATGCCCCTGTAACCGTCGTCCCCAACCCTTCCGTTTGGCAGCCTTTTAATCCCATTGACACAGCGTCGTAGTCACATAGATTCCCGCATATCAAACACGCGTTTGTTAAGGTTGCAGGCATTCATGACGAGAAGAACATTAGAAAAACGAGATATTCCCGCTGCTTTGCTGGCTGGATTTCGTTGGCTTAGAAATCCGGTTTCGCAGGGGGGAGCAAAGCAAGTACCGCGCATTCAAATGTTAGCTCGTGGACCGGAGATACTCGCGGATGTAGAGCGGATGCGGGCCCATCCCACGGGCAAAAAGCTTTTGGCTGAACGCCCAGACCTGGGTGTCTTTTTGTCTAATTCCGCTGCCCTTAAAAAGATGCCTGAAGCCAGTCTGGGTCGGACGTTTTATGATGCAATGGATAATCCAGTTGGCGTGCCCGGATATTTGTTGGCAGGACTGATCTACAAAGACGGTTTTTTCGACTCATTTGACATGAGCGATGACGCTAAGTTTTATTTAGAACGAATACGTTGGCTGCATGATTTATTCCATGTCGTAAGTGGCTATGCCACCGATCTCGCCGGCGAAGGCATGCTTATCTACTTCCAGCAAGCCTATCTTTATGGGTTGAACTTCAACGCATTAGCACGATCACCGTTTGGCATCGGCCCGCGTTACTTTCTTCGTCCAGATTGCGGCAAAGCCCGTTGGCAAGAGTATCTGCGCGATGCAAATAGTCGTGGACTAAATGCATACAATGTTTGCCCAGCAGTGTTCGCACCATGGGAAGAATTGCTGTCACAACCGCTTAGCGACGTCAGACGTCAACTTGGAATTGTACCGTTTGTCGAGGATAGCTCACGCTGGCTCGATAAGAGTGAGCTTGGCAAAAGGGCATCAACAGGGTTCGGCGCGCAGTCAGTCGAAGCAAAGCAAGCACAGTTGGCGCGTAAAGTTGTTGAAGCCGGCGTCGACTACCGCGATCTTTACCGGTTCAGTGACGAGAAAGCACGCAGCCTGCACCTTTTAGCGGCGAACGGCGCAACGGATGCGCAAATCCGTGAGGCGGCTGGAAGAAGTACTTAACTTAGGTCAGGTGATTTTTTGCTGTTGTTCAGCACCGGCGTCACTTCGCTGGGGCCCACCCAGGCCTTTTATAGTCCCCCAACTGAAGATGCTTTCGGTGTGGATAGTTGATACAGCTTGCCGCACAACCTTCGGTTAAAGCGGATAGTCCGCTCCAAGCCCAATTAGTGACCTTCCGCTTTGCGCCCAGTTGCAGTCATCCGTCGCACAGGAAGAACATCTCGGAACCGGACAGTCATTTCGATTGGTATTCGTGACGAAAATATCGACCTTCCAGACAGGAAACTATAGAGAATAGAACGAACGTAAGTCGATATGTCCCGTGGCGGATTGCATACCGCAAACGCAATTGTCATCACGCGGCTGCTACACGGATATCCAAGCTAAGCCTTTGTCGAATGGAAAGCGAACGCCGACCCAACAAACAATAAGGCGGGAAGCGCAGCGCCAAGGGCGAGCAAAACAGGATTGGGCAAGTCCGACAGAACTGCATTATCTCCGGCAAATATCCCTAACAGAGCATAGACGAAGCCTATAGCTAGCGCATATCCAAGCTTGTTCGTCATCTCCAACAACGCGAGGTGCTGGCTGGTGCGGTCACTGCCCGATTGGTTGCGGTCTTCGCCAGCGAACCGCACCATTTCGGCGTTCAAGTTCAACTGATACCCGCCAGTGAAGAAACCTAGCGTGGTATTGGCAATTATCGCCAGATACAGCGCACCTTCAGGAACAGCGACAAAAGCAAGACTGGCAACCGCAGAACCCACCATGGCAATCGTAAAGCCCCTATGCGCGCCGAATGACAAACTAAGTTTCATCAACACGGGAACACCAACGATCATGCCGACCATAAAACACAGCATGATCGTTGAATATTGCGGTTCTAGCTTGAGATAATTGGAGAAGACAAAAAACGACGTTGCGCTGTTCGCGGCATAGCCGCAACCGGATAGCAGATTGGCCAGCAGCAGCGTGCGCGTCGCACGTGAGTGTCGGACCAAACGCCAACCATCCAAAATCGACGACCGTCGGGTTTCAAACGCCCGCTCTGGTTTGACCTGGGGAAGCATGATGAGTGCGGGCAAAACGGCGAGCGGCAACAGCACGATTAAAGTACTTCCCATGATCGAGAGCTGTGCGGGCAACGCAGCTCCTGGCCCCGCGATCAGTACCGGCGAGGCAAGGACACCAAGCATTCCGAGCACACCCGCCCACTCGCGCCACGCTATCATCCTCGTGCGGTTCTCTTGATCTGTCGCCAAATCGGTAGGCCATGCCGCGTAGCTAATCGTCAGCAGGGTCCATGCAATGTAGAACGCGATCAACATTCCGGCTAGCTGCGGCGATGTTGTGTCGGGCGCAGGGTTGAACAAGAGCCAGACCAAGATCATTAAGACCGGCGTTGATACAGCAATCCAGAACTTACGATTGCCTAGCGGCGGGCATGATACTACCCGCGACCGGATCGATGATGAGGTCCCAAAGCCGCGCAAACATGAAAACTAACCCGACACTGGTCAATGAGAAACCCGAAAGCGCTGCATAAACCGGCGGCAGATAGGATATCAGTGGCAAAGTCATACCCTTGATAGCCGCGCCTGGAGCGGCATAGGCAATCATATGGCTGCGGCGCACCTTATTTTGCCTTATTCGAGTTCATCAGTATCGGCACGATAAACCGCATTGCGCGAAACGCCCTCTCGCATTTTCTTGACCATAGAAGGCCAAGTGGTTTCATCAACGCCAGGGAAACTCGCCACCATCGCACTATCCGCGACGGGCATGGAAAATGACGACGCCACGCCATCACGGAACAGGTGCAGTCGCAATTGCTGCGGCTCCATGGAAATGCGCGGGGGAAGCATCGGGTCGGTTGCGAACTGGAATTGATGTGCCGTGCTGGGCGCCGCTGCCACGCGAATGCCGGCAAACATGCCATCCATCGCGCGATGGAT
>RFSU01000052.1 GCA_009923795.1 Sphingomonadaceae bacterium | reverse complement strand
GCGGGGAAGCCAGCGCCGCCACGACCGCGCAGACCAGAGGCAATGAGCGCTTCGATAGTCGCATCCGGGCCAAGGGCGCGTGCTGCGGTCAAGCCTTGCCAGCCACCCGTTGCGGCATAATCGTCAAGGCTGAGAGGCACTGTCCGGCCGGCACGGGCGAAGGTCAGGCGTTGTTGCCGGGCGATAAAGGGGTGATCCGCGATCTGGCCAATGCAAAGCTTATCCGCCACACCGTCAAGGATCGTCTGCACATCGTTCGCAGCCACGGGGCCATAGCCAACGCCGTCAATCTCCACGAGGGGTTCCAACCAATGCATCCCCCAAGAGGAGGTGCGCTCAACCTCGGCACCCGCTTTGGCAAAGGCAGCAGCCACATCGTCTGCGCCACAAGCCAGCGCCAGCGCGTCATCTGAAATGCGGACCTTCATATTGCGGCCACCAAGGCGGCCAATTTCTCGGCGTCTAACCGGGCGTGGACGGTGGTTCCGACCATAGCGGCCGGGCCAACCGAGCAGAGGCCGAGGCAATAAATGGTTTCGATCTTAACCCGGTCCTGCTGCGGGACGGCGGCGGCTACAGCATCAACACCGCGCGCCTGACAGGCCTCTGCGCGGCAGAGCTTGACGACAGGGCGTGCATCGGGGGCTGTTCGGAAATCATGATAAAAGCTGACCACACCATGCACTTCTGCGCGCGTCAGGTTGAGCGCTTCCGCGATGGTGCGGATGGCGTCCTCACCAACAAAGCCGAATTGCGCCTGCACATCATGCAGGATCGGAAGCAAGGGGCCTTCGCGGTCTTTATGCCGGATCAGAATATCAGCAATCTGCATAGATCAGGCTCGCAGCCATGGATGGGCGAGGAGAGGCGTAAACATCGGGTGTCGTCTTCCTGATCAGGAAAGGATGGGGGCATTGCGCCCCCATTCCCCCAATTACATGCGCTTTAGGACGCAAATCTTATTGCCCGAAGGATCGCGCAGATAGGCAAGGTAAAGCGAGCCCATAGCGCCTTCGCGGATCCCCGGCGGATCTTCGCACGCCGTGCCACCATTGGCGACGCCGGCTGCATGCCAGGCATTGGCTTGTTCCGGGCTGTCCACAGCAAACCCAATCGTGCCGCCATTGGCGCCGCACGCAGGCTCCCCATTAATGGGCTGGGAAATCGCAAAAATACCGGTGGGCGTCATGTAAAAGACGCGGCCCTTATCGTCCTGATTGCCCGGACCAATGCCGAGTGCGCCCAGCGCTGCGTCATAAAACTTCTTGGATGCCGCGAGATCACTGGCACCTAACATGATGTGACTGAACATGGTCTTGTCTCCTTTACTGAGTTGAGTCGCGGGATCAGAATACCACGACGGAACGGATAGATTTACCTGCATGCATCAAATCAAACGCGGTGTTGATCTCTTCCAAGCCCATCACATGGGTGATCATGGGATCGATTTCGATCTTGCCGGTCATGTACATGTCGACAATCTTGGGCACATCGGTGCGGCCCTTGGCGCCACCAAAGGCGGTTCCGCGCCAGTTGCGGCCGGTGACCAGCTGGAAAGGGCGGGTCGCAATTTCCTTGCCGGCTTCGGCGACACCAATGATGATGCTGGTGCCCCAGCCGCGATGGCAGGCTTCAAGCGCGGTGCGCATCACTTCGGTGTTGCCCGTCGCGTCAAAGGTATAGTCGGCACCGCCATCGGTCATTTCGACGATCTTGGCGACAACGTCTTCGCGGCTCATGCCTTTGGAATTGAGGAAGTCGGTCATGCCGAACTTGCGACCCCATTCCTCACGATCGGGGTTGATGTCGACGCCGATGATCTTGTTGGCCCCGGCAAGGCGCGCGCCCTGAAGGACATTGAGACCAATGCCGCCAAGCCCAAAGATCACAACATTGTCGCCGACCTGCACCTTGGCCGTGTTGATCACAGCCCCAACGCCCGTCGTCACGCCGCAGCCGATATAGCAGCTGGACTGGAAAGGGGCGTCCTGTCGGATTTTAGCAACCGCGATTTCCGGCAATACGGTGAAGTTCGAAAAGGTGGAGCAGCCCATATAATGGAAAATCGGCTGGCCCTTATACGAAAAGCGCGTCGTGCCATCGGGCATCAGGCCCTTGCCCTGTGTGGCGCGGATGGCGGTGCACAGGTTGGTCTTGCCCGACAGGCAGGACTTACACTGGCGGCATTCCGGCGTGTAGAGCGGGATTACGTGATCGCCGGGCTTGACTGAGGTCACGCCTGCGCCAACTTCGCGCACAATGCCCGCACCTTCATGGCCGAGCACGCTTGGGAAAATGCCTTCGCTGTCAAAACCATCGAGCGTGTAGGCATCTGTGTGGCAAATGCCGGTCGCCATGATCTCAACCAAGACTTCGCCCGCCTTGGGGCCTTCCAGATCAAGCTCGACAATTTCGAGAGGCTTTTTCGCCTCAAAGGCAACAGCAGCGCGCGTTTTCATCCGGACCTCTCCTTATCTTTCAGTCATTCAAAACAGCGGCGAGACCGCTTAGCTTTTATCTTCGATCTTCGCCTAACATAAGGAACGCCAAAACGTCCATAAAAGAGGCGAAATTTGGTGTCATTGCGGCGCTGGCAGATCGACGACCTGAGCTGTGTGGCCATGTTCCGCTAAAAATATCAGCAGGTTGGCGCCCGAAAGGCCCAAGGTCGCTGTATTGCGCAGAGGGTGAACATTGACGCACTCGGCCCCGGCAAGGCGGCTGTCGAGCACGACATTCACGTTCTTGTCCGTATCATTAAACGCGGCGAGGGGCGTAACAGAGCCCGGCGTCACGCCCAATAGCCGTTCCATATCCTCAGCCTTGCCAAAGCTCAGCTTTTTCGATCCGATCACGCCGGGCAGCGCCTTGAGGTCAACTCGGGCATTATGGGGTGCGGTGACCAACCAAAATTGGCCCACCGCATCTTTGAGGAACAGGTTTTTTGTGTGGTCGCCCGCAATGCGCGCATGGAGCGCGGCACTTTCTTCCACCGTGTAAACGGCTTCATGCTCGTTCAATGTCCAGCCGATCCCGAGACGGGAAAAGGCGGCCAGCAACTCTTGTTCGCGCGACACCGGATCCCCCTATTTGAAGACGACTGTGCGATTGCCGTTGAGCAGCACCCGGTGTTCACTGTGCAGCTTGACGGCACGGGCGAGCACGCGGCTTTCCGTATCCTGCCCCTGCGCAATCAAATCCTCGACGTTATCGGCATGATCAACGATGGACACATCCTGTGTGATGATGGGGCCTTCATCTAGATCGGCCGTCACATAATGGGCGGTGGCCCCAACCATTTTGACGCCGCGATCATAGGCCCGGTGATACGGCTTTGCGCCCTTAAAGCCCGGCAGGAAGCTGTGGTGAATATTGATCACCCGGCCATCTAGCTTGCGGCAGAGCTGGTCAGACAGAACCTGCATGTAGCGGGCAAGGATGATGAGATCGACTTGCTGGTCTTCGACCAACGCCAACAGCTTGGCTTCTTGCTCCAGCTTGTTTTCTGGCGTGATCGGCAGATGATGAAAGGGCACGCTTTCATGCTCGGCCCGGCGTTGCCAAGTCGTGTGATTGGAGACGATGCTGGTCACGTCAATGGGCAAACGATTGGTTGAGGTGCGGTATAGCAGATCATTCAGGCAATGCCCGCCCTGGCTCACCATGATCATCGCCCGCAATTTCTGGCGGAGGTCATGAATACGCCAATCGAGGCGGAATGCGGTTGCGACAGGCGTGAAGGCCTCAGAAAACCTTGCCGCCGTCATATCGGCAGGGCCGCTGACCGCGACGCGCATGAAGAAGCGGCCGGTCACGGGATCGCCATATTGAGCGCTTTCAACAATGTTGCAGTCTTGGCTGACAATTGAATTTGCGACGGCCGCAACGATACCCTTGCGGTCTTCGCTTGCGATCAAGAGAACAAAGTCGGCACCCGATTTCATGACATTTCACCCCAGAAGCTCGAATTTTGTTGCGCCTAGCCGTGCGATGGCGCAGTTTCCATCGGGCCTTAACTACATAAGGTGTTCTAATTCGGCGATGTAGATGTTATGAATGGGGCAATAAATTTATTTACCGCTTCTTAAAATTTCCTCATTTGTGACATAGGGGGTCGGGATCCATCGTGCTTCAGAATGCTGTGAAAAATCTGGTTCCAAGCTTTATAATTTGAATTAAACCGGGGAGAATAGCTTTGAAAACATCATTAAAATTCACGACGGCTGCGTTTGTTATCGCAGCTCTCGGAGCTGGCAGTGGGCCAGCCTTCGCACAGGACAGTGGTGCTGCAAACGATGAGGGCGGCGTTGCCGACATCGTCGTCACGGCCACGCGCCGCGATCAGTCAATCCAAGACGTGCCGATGACGCTGCAGGCGTTTAGCACCGAAACGCTGAGCAAGCTCAACGTCACCACCCTCAACGATTTGTTGAAGTACACCCCCAACGTCACCTTCGGCAGCAACGGCCCGGGCGGCGGCGCGATCTTCATGCGCGGCCTGTCGGCCGGCTTTGCGGGTCAGCAGTCCTCAGCCACGATTGGCGGCTTCCCGAACGTCGCTCTGTACCTTGATGATCAGTCGATGCAGTTCCCGGCGCGCAACGCCGATGTCTATGTTGCTGATATTGAGCGCGTCGAAGTGCTCGAAGGCCCGCAGGGTACATTGTTCGGCGGTGGCGCGCAGGCTGGTGTGGTTCGCTACATCACCAACAAGCCCAAGCTCGACAAGTTCGAAGGTCGCATGGAAGGCAGCTTTGGCGGCACTTCCGGTGGTGGGACAAACGCTGCATTCAACGCGATGGTCAATATTCCGATCATCGAAGACAAGTTGGCGGTTCGCGCTGTGATCTACACCGATCACCATGGCGGCTATATCGACAACAAATTCTCGACCTTCACGCGTCAGCCGACCGATCTTGGCTCTTATTATCTGGCCTATCGCGGCAACGGTAACAAGTTGACGCCAAGCCAGCAGACCAATGACGGCAAGTATAATAATAACGCTTTGGTTGAAGATAATTTCAATCCGGTTGATTACACGGGTGGCCGCGTTTCGCTGGACTACCAAATTGCGCCCGATTGGAACTTGCTGGTCTCGCAATCTTACCAGAGCCTGAAGTCGCGCGGTACGTTTGCGACGCAGACATATACCTATGACTACGCACCGCTGACGGGCATGTCGTCAACCTTGTTCTCGCCGCAGTACAACAATGACTCCTACTCAAACACGGCGTGGACACTCAACGGCAAGGTCAGCGATTTCAGCCTGATTTACACCGGTGCTTATCTGACCCGCCATATTTCGCAGCAGGGTGATTACACCAACTATGCGCGTGCGACTTATGGCATCTTCTATCAGTGCACCGGTGGCGCCAACTATTATTTCGGTGCTGGCCAGGCTCCCTTCTGCCATGAGCCCAACAGCTACTGGTACGATAAGGTTCGTAATACGCACCAGAGCCACGAATTCCGTATCAGCACGCCTGATGAGGGCCGGATCCGCGCAATTGCGGGCGCTTATTATGAGCAGTTCGCGATCGAAGACAATATGGATTGGGATTATAAGACCATTCCGTCGTGCGATCCCTCGCTGACGGTTGCGCAGATCAAGGCCGCTGGTTCGGTCTGCCTCGGTCTCGTGGCTCCAAATCCCGCCGCCACGCTCAACATTGCGGGCCCACGCGGCCCGGCTGTTGCCTTCGGTGAAGACATTCAGCGCGGTTATAAGCAATATGCAGCGTTCACCTCGGTCGATTTCGACATCATGCCGAACCTGACGCTCACGGCGGGAACCCGCTATTATAACTATAAGAACTACGAGAAGGGGTCGGTTTACTCGTCTTTCTCTGCCTCTTGCTATCAAACCCCGGTTTGTGTGACGGGGTCTAACCTTGACGCGCAGAATCTGAAGTCGACCTATCATGGCTTCAAGAGCAAGGGCACGATTACTTGGAAGCCGCAGGATGGCACGATGGTTTACGCCACGTTCAGCCAAGGTTTCCGTCCTGGTGCCTTCAACCGTGGTTCGTCATCGCGTGTTGCGGATCCTGTTAAGCCGGGTGTGAAGCAGTTGCTGGTTCCGGCCGCCTATGCCCCGGATAACCTGACCAACTGGGAAATGGGCGTGAAGACCGATCTGTTCGACCGGAAGGTCACGTTTAACGCCTCGGCTTACTACATGGTCTGGGAAAATACGCAGATTGGCTTCTTCAACCCGGCGGCTGGCTTCGGCAACACCGCTTTCGGAACCAATGGCCCAACCTATCACATCAAGGGCGTTGAAGCTCAGATCGTTGCCCGTCCGAGTGATGGTCTGACGATCCAGGGTTCGGCAACGTACAACGACAGCAAGCAAGCGAATGCGCCTTGCTTCATCGCGAACAACCCTGCTGCCTCGTCTTTTGGCAAGTGCATCACGCAGGTGGCTGTGGGCGGCAAGGTTCTTCCGGTTCAGAGCCCGTTTGGTAACGTCGGCGGCATTACGCCGTTCAGCCCGCACTTCCAGGGCAATATCCGGGTTCGTTACGAATGGACTGGCGGTGCTGACATCAACTGGTTTGTTGCGGGTGGCGTGAATTACACCAGCTCCATGTACAACCAGCCGGCGACCTATCCGTCGGGTGATGTTGCTGGTAACGGCAGCGTGCTTGGCCCCAATGGGATCATCGTCCCCGCCACGACCGTTTTGCGCTACAAGATGCCGGGCTATGCCCTTACCGATGCGCAGATCGGCTTTACGCGGGACAATTGGACTGTGACTCTATTCGGGGATAACTTGTTCAACAGCCACGCTTCGACGTTCACTAACTCGTCGCAGTACATCAAGACGTCGACGATCGTTCGTCCGATGACTTACGGCCTCAAGATCAGCACCAAGTACTGATCACGTGGCACGATGACGTGACAGGCAGGGGCGGTGCCTATGGCACCGCCCCTTGCTTTTTGAGAGTGCTTGAAGTTTGACAAGCGTTCGATGATTGCCGACACAATAGGGCGTTATGGCCACACAATCCGACCTTCCTATTTCTGATAAGGCCTCGTCTGCGCCGCTAAATCCAGCATCGCCGCTGGCCGCAGAGATCGCTGATCTTCGTGCTCTCCAGGCCAAGGATGATCATGCAGGCGCGCTTGTCGGTGCGCACCGCCTCCTTGAAGTTGACCCGACGAACCGGGATATCCTCCTAATAGCGGCGCAGTCGCTCCGCCTGACACAGCAGACACAAGCGGCGTTGGATCTCCTCAATCGGCTGGCACAGCACCATCCCCAATTCAGCCAGATGTTTCTCGAACGCGGGCTTTGCCATGTTGCGCGGCGTGACGCGCCTGCCGCAATTGCCGACTTGCGTGCCGCGGTGATGATCAATTCCGCCCTGACAATGGGCTGGCACATGCTCGTCGGACTTTACCGCATGACGGGGGATGCAGCCAGTGCAGAGGTCGCTGTCAAGCAGGTCGCGCATCTCAACAGCATTCCGCCGCCGATCGTGCACGCGAAACAGCTGTTTGGCGACGGCGAGGTCGACGACGCAGAAATGCAGATCCGCAGGTTCCTGATCGAGGCTGGCGACCATCCGGAAGCGATGCGTCTGCTCGCCCAGATCGGCCATATGCGCAATGTGCTCGATGATGCGGAAACGCTCTATGCCGGTGTATTGTTGATGGTGCCGGAACATCACGAAGCGCGCAGCGAATATGTGCAGGTGCTCATTGCCCGACACAAATTCCCGCAAGCACGAGATGCTCTTGAGCCGCTGCTCAAGCTGGATCCAAGCAAACATGCCCACCGCATTCAGGCCGCAACAATTCAGGTCGGGCTTGGCGATTTTGAAGGGGTTATCCCAGCCTATCGCGAGATGCTGGCCGAAATTCCGGGTGACACGCTTATGGCGCGGGTGCGCCGTGCTGATCTCAACCTGTGGCTTGGTCACGCGCTGAAGACTGAGGGCCGAACTGCTGAGGCCATTGAGGCCTATATGGCCGCGACAGCCGACCGGCCCGATTTTGGTGACGCCTGGTGGAGCCTTGCCAATCTGAAGACCTATCGCTTCACGGCGGACTCTATCGCGGTGATGCGCGACCGGCTTGATGACGTTGCCACCACAGAGGTCGACCGAGTTCACATCGCGTTTGCTTTGGGCAAGGCGCTTGAGGATCAGGGCGATTATGCGGCATCATGGGCGGCATATGACCGGGGCAATGCCATGCACCGCGCGAGCAACGGCTTTCTCCCTGAGTTTTTCGAAACCAACACCCGCGAACAAAAGCGGGTATGTACGCCGAGCTTCTTTGCTGCGCGCAAAGGCTGGGGCCTAGACGACCCTTCACCAATCTTCGTGCTTGGCCTGCCGCGTTCGGGCTCGACGCTGATTGAGCAAATCCTCGCGTCACACAGCATGGTCGAAGGCACGCAGGAATTGCCAGATATTCAGCGCATTGTGCATGAATTGCAGGGCCGCGAATTGAACTTTGATGAACCGCGCTACCCCGGGGTGCTTGAGGAACTCGACGCGGACGCAATTCGCAAGTTCGGTGAGCAGTATATCGCTGATACGATGCCCAATAGGGCTTTGGGTCGCCCCTATTTTATCGACAAAATGCCGAATAACTTTCGGCATGTAGGGTTGATCCACCTGATCCTCCCCAATGCCAAGATTATTGATGCGCGCCGTGATCCGATGGCTTGTTGTTTCAGCAACTTTAAGCAGTTGTTCGCGCAGGGCCAAGAATTCACCTACGGGCTTGAGGATATCGCCCGCTATTACCGCACATATGTTGAGCTGATGGATCATTGGGATGCGGTATTGCCCGGGCGGGTGCTGCGCGTTCAGCATGAAGATGTGATCGACGATCTGGAAGGCAATGTGCGCCGCATTTTGGATTATTGCGGTCTGCCGTTTGAGGACGCCTGTGTCGAGTTTCACAAAACGAAGCGCAGTGTACGCACGCCGAGCTCCGAACAGGTGCGCCAGCCGATTTTCCGTGACGGGCTGGATCAGTGGAAGAATTTCGAGCCTTGGCTTGCGCCGCTGCGGGAATTTTTGGGGCCAGAGCTGGCCAAATAATGAGGGGATGAGACATGGCGAGTAAAGCACCAGCCAAGGCTGACGACGTCGCGACGCTCGGGCAGCGATGGTACGTCCTCTTCATCATGATGCTCGTTTATACGATTAGCATTGCGGATCGTTATGTCCTCTCAACGTTGTTGGGGCCGATCAGCAAGGAGTTAAACCTGAGCGATTCAGGCGCGGCCTCCCTCGGCATTCCACTCGCGCTCTTTTATGTTATCATGGGCATCCCTCTCTCTTGGTTATGTGATCGGACAAATCGGCGGACGCTGTTGGCGGCATGTGTGACGGTCTGGTCGGTCATGACGACGCTGACAGGCTATACACGCGGCTATTTCGATCTTCTGCTGGCCCGGATTGGTGTTGGGATTGGCGAGGCCGGGGGAACTCCCGCCTGCAATTCCATCATTGCCGATTATTTCCCGGCCGACCGGCGGTCTATGGCGATGACGGTCTTTGCCCTTGGGGCGCCAATTGGGGCCTGGCTTGGTTCTGATATTGCCGGCCTTGTGTCGACCCAGCATGGCTGGCGCGCGGCATTTTTGGTGCTTGGCATTCCCGGTATTATCCTAGCCTTGATCATCATGGTGACGATTAAGGAGCCTGTGCGGGGCCGTCTGGATGCTGTGGTTGAAGAAAAGGCTCCCAGCGTGATGGAAACATTCCGCTTCCTTTGGTCGCAAAAGTCCGCCGTGCATGCGATGATGGGTGCGGGTCTTTCTGCTTTTTGGGGCTGGGGGCTGATGTGGTTCACGCCTCTGTTTATACAGCGCACCTATGGCATGGATGAGGGTGCCGCAGGCGGCCTTTTGGGGCAGATTTATCTGGTCGGCGGTATTGGTGCGTCGCTGGTGACGGCCTATGTGGTGGCCCGACCAAGCTTTACTGATCCGCGCAAAATTGCCCAATTGCTCGCAGTGGTGACGGCGATTGGCACTGTGCCGTCGTTCCTTGCCTATTACACCTATGATTTGGGTGTGGCGAAGCTCATGTGGTGGCTCTTCATCCCGACCGTTTACTTCTACATTGGCCCGGCCATGGCGCTGTGCCAAAATCTGGCCGCGCCAAAGATGCGGGCCATGTCCATTGCCATTTCGCTGCTGATTGCCAATTTGCTCAACCTGATTGTGGCCCCTGCGATTGTTGGCGGGTTGAGCGACTATTTTGCTGGATCCCAACCGGCGAGCGCGGAGTCTTTGCGTCTTGCGCAGCTTATCCTTGCGCCGTCCGGACTTTGGGCGGCTTGGCATTACTGGCGCGCCTCTAAATACATCATCAATGATCAGAAAAGGGCGGTTGGCTATGTTTGAGGCACCCCTCAAATCCTTCATAAACGGCCAGTGGGTTCTCCCACTGTCCTCTCAGCAGACGCAGGATGCCATCAACCCAGCAACGGAAGAAGTCTGCGCGACAATCGCTCTATGCGGGCCGGATGATGTCGACCGCGCTGTCGCGGCTGCGCGCGCGGCCTTTGATGGCTATTCCGCGATGCCGCTGGAGGAGCGCCTTGCGCTGACCGAAAAGCTCATTGCGATTTTTGAGCGCCGCTATGATGAAATGGTGCGGGCAATTTCGACAGAAATGGGCGCGCCCTATGATTTGTCCTTCAATGCGCAGGCCGAATGCGGCCCCGGTCATTTGAAGGAAACGGTCAAGGCCGCCCGCGCCTTGGATTGGGATAGCCCAATTGGGTCGACGGGTGATCTCACCTATGAAGCCGTGGGCGTGTGCGTGCTGATCACGCCCTGGAATTGGCCGATTAATCAGCTGGCGGCAAAAATTGGCCCAGCGCTTGTCGCGGGCTGCACCATGGTGTTGAAACCCAGCGAAGTCTCGCCGCTCTCGGCCCAGCTTTTTGCTGAGTTTATTGAGGAAGCTGGCTTCCCAACAGGCGTGTTCAACATGGTGCATGGCACGGGTGCGATGATTGGTGACGCGCTGACCAGCCACCCCGAAGTCGACATGGTCTCCTTCACCGGATCAACACGCGCGGGCATTCAGATTGCTAAGTCCGCAGCAGAGACGGTCAAGCGCGTGTCGCAGGAATTGGGCGGAAAATCTGCCAATATTGTCTTTGCCGATTCCGGTTTGGAAAAGGCTGTGACGCGGGGCGTGCTGCATTGCTTTGGCAATACGGGCCAATCTTGCAATGCGCCGACCCGAATGTTGGTGGAAGCGTCCGCCTATGACGAGGCGGTTGCCATTGCCGCACGCGTGGCCCAATCGGTGCAGCTTGGCGATCCGATGGAAAAGGGCCCGCATCTGGGGCCCGTGGTCAGCAAGGCCCAGTTCGATAAGATCCAGCGGCTCATTCAAGTCGGCATTGATGAAGGTGCGCGTCTGATTGCGGGCGGCGTGGGCCGGGCAGATGGGTTTGATCGGGGCTATTACGTAAAGCCGACGATTTTTGCCGGTGTGCACAACAAAATGACGATCGCGCAGGAAGAAATTTTTGGCCCTGTGCTTGTCATGATCCCCTTTGCCGATGAGGCAGAGGCCATTCAGATTGCCAATGATACACCCTATGGCCTTGCGGGCTATATCCAGTCTGGAGATTTGGAGCGCGCCCGTCGCGTCGCGCGCAAAGTCCGCGCGGGGAGTGTCTATCTGAACGGCAATGGGCAGGATTATTGCTCGCCCTTTGGGGGGTATAAGCAATCGGGCAATGGCCGCGAATGGGGCGCATTTGGCCTGCATGACTTCCTTGAGATCAAGGTGATCAATGGATTTTACCCGGCATGAAACTCACCGATATTGAGACCTTTGTTGTCGGCAATCCGCCGCCGCATTTCGGCGGACGGTATTTTGTCTTTGTAAATCTGACGACCGATAGCGGCGTTTCCGGCATTGGGGAGGCTTATTGCGTTCCCTTTGAGCCGCATCTGGTCGCCAAGATGATTGAGGATGTCTTTGCCCGCTACGTGGCAGGCCAAGATCCGCATGATATTGAGACAATGTGGCGTCGGGTCTATTCAAGCGGCTTTACCCAGCATCCTGATTTGACGCTGATGGGCGTGCTCTCGGC
>RFSU01000051.1 GCA_009923795.1 Sphingomonadaceae bacterium | reverse complement strand
TTTCTCCCCTCCCGCAAGCGGAAGGGGTTGGGGGAGGGCAGTCCGCCTCACGCAAAAATGCCCACCAGATTGCTCCGGCGGGCACCTTTTCCTCCCCAGGAAACGGGTTGTCCTGTCTAGGCTTAGCGGCCCATGGCGCTGCCAAGGCGATGGTACAGGCGTGAGAATTTGATCGACTCTGGCTTGTCCTTCACCACTTCAAGATAATGAAGCACGGCTTCGCGGAGCAATTCAAAATCCTCCGTGGACAGGACGGCGCGGGACCGAGCTGGTTCTGTCATGATGCATTCCTTTCTTGCGCTGTGGATCAGGCGAACTGGTTCATCGTGTTATGGGCGCCACCGGCCTTCAGCGCGGCTTCGCCTGCGAAATATTCCTTATGATCATCGCCAATGTCGGATCCCGACATATTCTGGTGCTTCACACAAGCGATGCCTTCGCGGATTTCCTTGCGCTGCACGCCTGCAACATAGCCGAGCATGCCCGCATCGCCGAAATATTCCTTGGCCAGATTGTCGGTCGAAAGGGCGGCTGTGTGATAGGTTGGCAGCGTGATCAAATGGTGGAAAATGCCCGCCCGCTTGGCGCCATCGGCTTGGAATGTGCGGATGCGCTTGTCCGCGGCAATACCCAATTCGGTGGCGTCATATTTGGCGTTCATCAGATCAGCCCGCTCATAGGTGGCCACATCCAGACCTTCGGCGACCATGGCGTCATACACCTGCTGACGGAAATTGAGCGTCCAGTTGAAGCTGGGTGAGTTGTTGTAAACCAGCTTTGCATTCGGGAAGACCTCGCGGACGCGGTCCATCATGCCTGCAATTTGTTCAACATGGGGCTTTTCGGTCTCGATCCAGAGCAGATCAGCACCGTTCTGCAGCGAGGCAATGCAATCCAGCACGCAGCGATCTTCGCCTGTGCCGGGGCGGAACTGGAACAGGTTGGACGGCAGGCGCTTCGGCCGCAGCAGCTTGCCATTGCGGTTGAGCACAACGTCCCCATTGCGGGCCGTGGACGGATCAATCTCTTCGCAATCGAGGAAGCTGTTATACTGATCACCAAGGTCGCCGGGTTCGTTGGACACGGCGATTTGCTTGGTCAGGCCAGCGCCCAACGAGTCGGTGCGGGTGACGATGATTCCATCCTCAACGCCAAGCTCGAGGAACGCATAACGGCAGGCGCGCACCTTCGCGAGGAAGTCTTCATGCGGCACGGTGACCTTGCCGTCCTGGTGGCCGCACTGCTTTTCGTCCGACACCTGATTTTCGATCTGAAGCGCGCAGGCCCCAGCTTCGATCATCTTCTTGGCGAGCAAATACGTGGCTTCCGCATTGCCAAAGCCGGCATCAATATCGGCGATGATCGGGACGACATGCGTCTGGAAATTCTCAATCTTGCCCATGATGTCGGCTTCCTTCGCCGCATTGCCCGCCGCGCGGGCGGCATCAAGATCGCGGAACAGCAAGTTGAGTTCACGCGAGTCTGCCTGACGCAGGAAGGTGTATAGTTCTTCGATCAGCGCGGGGACGCTGGTCTTTTCGTGCATGGACTGATCGGGCAGCGGCCCAAAGTCAGAGCGCAGAGCCGCAACCATCCAGCCGGAAAGATAGAGGTACTTGCGCTTGGTCGTGCCGAAATGCTTTTTGATGGAAATCATCTTTTGCTGCGCGATGAAGCCATGCCAGCAACCGAGCGACTGGGTGTAATGGGCTGGGTCTGCATCATAGGCGGCCATATCTTCGCGCATGATCTTCGCTGTGTAGCGGGCAATGTCGATCCCGGTGCGGAACTGGTTCTGCAACCGCATCCGCGCGACTGATTCGGGGTTGATGCCGTCCCATGTGCCGCCCTTGGTGGCCCGAAGAGCTGCCATGTCCGAAATATGCTGCTGATACGACATTTACATCATCCTTTTCTTGCCGACGCGGCAAGGCCGCCCGAATCCTTGATTTATGAGGGTCGATGTCGGCGCATTCGCAGCGGCGGGCCAGCAACTTCTGTAAAAATTGTTGTGTCACCGTCGGTAAATGGCGTCCATATCTTGTCATTCTGTAAATATATGACAATATCAACGCATGTCCGATCAAAAACTTTTTGCAGGCCATGCCGTCCGCCGCATCCGCCGCGCTTCTGGCCTTACTCAGTCTGCCATGGCGGAGACGCTGGCGATTTCGCCCTCTTATCTCAATTTGATTGAGCGCAACCAGCGGCCTTTGACCGCGGCCTTGATGCTGCGGCTGGCGGATCGGTTTGATTTTGATCCACGCACCTTGTCTGGGGCTGCTCCCGGTGGCGGGGTGGAGGCAATGCGCCGCCGTTTGTCTGATCCGATCTTTTCGGATCTTGCACTTGACCGGGCCGCTATTGCAGACTGGATCGCGCTTTCGCCGGAGGCGGCCGAGGCGTTCGCCCGCGCCTATGACCGCGTGGCGGGCGGACCCGATGGCACATCGGCCCTAATCGGCGATCCCATTGCCGAAGTCCGTCAGGAGATTGAGCGGTGGCGCAATCATTTCTCTGATCTCGATGCGCAGGCAGAGGCGCTGGCCGATGAGCTGCGGCTTGGATCAGCCGATCTTTATGGCGCAATTTCAGAACGACTGCGCGTCAAGCACCAGTTGACGATCCGTATCCTTCCCGTTGACGTGATGCCTGATCGGCTCCGGCGGCTCGATCTGCATGCCCGCCAGCTCCAATTATCAGAAGTTCTCGATCCCGCTTCGCGCACCTTTGCTGCGGCGTTTCAATTGGCTCAGCTCGAGGCGCGGGCCGAAATTGAGGCGCTGGTGTCTGGGGCCACATTTGCTGAACGGGCAGGGGAGCGGCTTTATCGTCGCCATCTCACCAGCTATTTCGCCGCAGCGCTGATGATGCCCTATGCCCGGTTCCTGCGCGCCTGTGAGTCAACAGACTATGATCTGGACCTGCTCCAGCGTCGCTTTGGTGCGGGTTTTGAACAAATTGCCCATCGGCTGACCACATTGCAGCGCGTCGGTGCGCGGGGTCTGCCCTTCTTCATGGTGCGGATCGATCGGGCGGGCCAATCCTCTAAGCGTTATGCCGGGGCGAGCAACTCGCCGCTGGTCGATGGGGATCTGCGCTGTCCCTTATGGACGCTTCATAATGGCTTTGATCGGCCGGGCATCCACCAGCGCCAGTTGGTCGCACTGGAAGATGGCAGCCGCTGGTTCACGCTGGCGCGCACGGTGCATCCGCAAGGAAGCCGGGCAGGGGGCGTGGATGCGGAATTTGTCGTAGGCTTAGGGGTGGAGGCAAGTTTTGCTGCATCGCTCGCCGCTGCACGCGGGGTGGATTTGGTGAACGGACAGGCGACCCCGGTCGGGCTGGGCTGTCGGCAATGCCTGCGCCCAGACTGTCCACAGCGCAGCCATCCACCGGCCGGGCGCGTCCTCACCTTCAACGAGCGCGAACGCGGCCTGACACCCTTTGCCTTTGCGGGGGATTAGGTCTCGATCACCCGACCTTTGACAGCCGCAAGGTCACGCGCCACACGGGGCTATGGATAAAGATTTGCTGCTTCGTATTGCTGAGGCGCTGGAGCGTCTGTCGCCAATTATTGACCTGAGCCCTCCGCCCGATGCGCCTGCTTTTGTCTGGCAAGCAGGGCAATTGGCAGTGGCGCAAGGTTTCCGGCCCGTCGCACTTGATCTGCTGGCGGGTGTCGACAGCCAAAAAGCCGCAATTTTGGAAAATAATCAGAGATTAGCCTCTGGCCATGCAGCGCATGATATTCTGCTCTGGGGTGCGCGCGGCTCTGGAAAGTCGGCCTTGGTAAAGTCTACCAGTGCGGCCGTGCAGGCGGGCGGAAAATCGCTCCGGCTGGTTGAGGTGTCCTGTGATGATCTCGATAGCCTGCCAGCCCTGTTTGCCCTACTCGCTCTTGATGCGCGTCCCGCCATTGTCTTCATTGACGATATTGGTTTTGAACAGGCCGATCCCCGGATGCGACATATCCGCTCCGTGCTCGATGGTGGGCTTGCCGCCCGGCCCGCCCATGTCCGGTTGTATGTAACGGCCAATCGCCGCCACATTGTTCCGCGCAATTTGGAAGAGCAGGCCAGCGCGATCAATCCGCGCGATGTGGTTGATGATAATTTGGCGCTCGCCGATCGATTTGGCCTCAGCCTTGGCTTCCACACCTGTACGCAGGAGGATTGGCTTGAAATGGTCTCAGGCTATGCGCGTTACCTCGGCGTCGCCTTTGACCGACAAGAGGCACTGACTTGGCTCACGCAACGCGGCGCCCGCTCGGGCCGCATGGCATGGCATTATGCGGTCGAGCTGGCGGGCCGGGCCGGAAAGACGATTTAACCCGTCAATTGCTCCACCATTTCGGCCAGTTCTAACCAGCGCTCCTCGGCCGCATCGCGTTCGGCGCGCAGGCGGTCAATGGCCTTGGTGAGTTCGGCAAAGCGGGCCGGGTTTTTCGTGTAAAGATCCGGGTCTGACAGGGCAGTTTCCGCAGCCTCTATCTCCTGCCCCAATTCTTCAACCCGATTGGGGAGGAGGTCATAATCGCGCTGATCCTTGTAGCTCAGCTTGGTTTGTGCTTTCGGGCGTTCTGGCGCTGGGGCTGCTGCCGCGGTTTTTGGCTTTGCGACCGTTTTTGGCGCGTCGCGTTTGCGTTCCCAATCGGCATAGCCTCCGGCCACGATGTCCACTTTGCCAGAGCCATCAAGACCAAGCGTCAAGGTGACAGTGCGATCCAGAAAGTCACGGTCATGGCTCACGATCAGGACGGTGCCGTCATAATCGGCAATCACTTCCTGCAACAGGTCGAGTGTTTCTAGGTCAAGATCGTTTGTCGGCTCATCCAGCACAAGCAGATTGGATTGTCGGGCAAATTCCCGCGCCAGCAACAGCCGGGCCTGTTCCCCGCCGGACAAGGTGGCGACGCGCGCTTCGGAGAGTTCAGGGTCGAAGAGAAACTCCTTCAAATAGCCCTTAATATGCTTTTTCTCGCCGCGCACGGTGACCCAATCCCCGCCATCGGCCAGCACATCGCGCACCCGCTTATCGCCGCTCAACAGCGCGCGCTGTTGATCAATGACAATGCCATTGAGCGTTTTTGCGCGCGTTATGCTGCCGTCATCCGGGGCGACTTCTCCGGTCAGGAGCTTCAGCAACGTGGTCTTGCCTGTGCCATTGGCCCCAACAATGCCAATCCGGTCGCCGCGCTGAATGCGCAGGGTGAAGTTGCGGATCAATGTGCGCTCGCCAAAGGATTTGCTGACGCCCTCGGCAGAAATGACGGATTTGGAACGAACATCATCGCTTTCAACCGCCAGCTTGGCGGCGCCAGCAGGCCCAATCATCGCGGCGCGGGCGGCACGCATCTGCCCCAGCTTTTCAAGCCGCCCCTGATTCCGCTTGCGCCGCGCCGTTACGCCGCGCTGCAACCAATGAAGCTCCAGCTTCAGTTTCGCATCCATTTTTTCCGCGGCCCGCGTCTCTTCGGCGTAGATTTTTTCTTGCCAGGCCTCGAACCCACCAAAGCCGACTTCGGCACGGCGCACATTGCCGCGATCCAACCACAAAGTTTGATTGGTTAGGCGGGTGAGAAAGGTTCGGTCATGGCTGATGACGAGGAATGCGCCCCGAAACCGGTTGAGCCAATCTTCCAGCCAATCAATGGCTGCCAAATCGAGATGGTTGGTCGGTTCATCTAACAACAACACATCCGGGTTCATTGCTAATGCGCGAGCAATGGCGGCGCGCCTCCGCTCCCCGCCTGAAGCTGTCGCGGACTCGCGCGACAGGTCGATCCCCAATTGTCCGGCAATGGCCTCTACTTCATGAAGCGGCGGCGCATTGGCGCCAGAGACAGCATAGTTCCGCAGCGTTGCAAATCCGGTCAGATCGGGTTCCTGCTCTAACAGCACGACATTGGTGCCCGGCACAATCGTGCGGCGGCCCTCGTCGGCCTCAACATGATTGGCGAGCAGTTTGAACAGCGTTGTTTTGCCGGCACCATTGCGCCCAATCAGCGCCAACCTATCCCGCTCGCCGACATAGATATCAAGGCCGCGAAACAGCCATCCCGACCCTTGGACGAGCCCAAGGCCCTCATAACTTAAAACAGGTGCTGACATGTGACCGAACCGGGTTAGGAAAAGAGCAGGCAGCCGTTTGTCAACTGCACATCTATTCATGGATTATTCAATTGAGCCTGCTATGCGCTCAAATCGTGTCTGACAATAACACCTTGATAAAGCTTTGTGCTCTTCTTCTCATCGGCCTGTCGCTGACGCCGCCTGTATCGGCGCAGATGGGCCGCCGGGGAGAGCAGGATGCCGCGATGAACGCGACCAGGCGGGGATCTGTTATGTCGCTGCGCGATATTGAGGGAGCGATTGTTCCCGCCATGAAGCGCCGCGGCGCAAACTATATTGGTGCCGAATATGATTCGGATGTGATGCGCTATCGCCTTAAATTTGTGCGTGGCTCCTCAGTGATCTGGGTTGATATAGATGGCCGCACGGGAGCCGTTCTTGCGCAAGCTGGAGATTGAAGCATGGCGCGAGACCGCAGAGAGATAAAGGAGAGTGCATGCGCATCCTGATTGTCGAAGATGAGCCGACCCTTGGTCGCCAGCTGAAATCCACGCTTGAGCAGACGGGCTATGCCGTTGATTTGGCGACAGATGGAGAGGACGGCCATTTTATGGGCGCGACCGAGGCCTATGACGCGATCATCCTTGATCTGGGCCTGCCCGAAGTGGACGGCCTGACGGTTCTGGATCGTTGGCGCAAGGAAGGCCGGGTGACCCCGGTGCTGGTGCTGACCGCACGCGACAGCTGGTCAGATAAGGTTGCCGGTCTCGATGCTGGAGCAGATGATTATCTGGCCAAGCCATTTCAGACGCAGGAATTGATTGCGCGGCTTCGGGCGCTGATCCGGCGGGCATCGGGCAACGCCTCGTCCGAATTGGTGGCAGGTTCGGTCCGGTTGGACACCCGGTCTGGCCGAGTGACTTTGGCGGGAGAGCCCGTCAAAATGACCGCGCAGGAATATAAGCTTCTGAGCTATCTCTTGCATCATAAGGGCAAGGTGGTGAGCCGTACCGAGCTGATCGAACATATTTATGATCAGGATTTTGACCGGGATTCGAACACAATCGAAGTGTTCGTCACCCGCATCCGCAAGAAATTGGGGCAAGATGTGATCACAACCATCCGTGGCCTTGGCTATAGCCTGGAAGATCCGGCTGCCTGACATGACCGGGGCTGCGACGCGACAACCCGGCGCTTCGCTCGGTCGGCGCATGATTCTTATAGCAAGCGCTTGGATTGCCATTCTCTTGCTTGGCGGCGGGCTTGCTCTTGATCGCGTTTTGACGCGCACAGTTACAAGCAACTTTGACGCCGGCCTTGAATATATGATGACGCAGATGATCGCGTCGGCAGAAATCGGGCCAGATGGCGAAGTGCGCCTCAACCGACCTCTGGGGGATCAGCGGTTTCTTGAACCCTATTCGGGCATGTACTGGCAGGTGGGCGGGCAGGGCTATGATCCTTTTCGGTCGCGCTCGCTTTGGGATCAGGCGTTGCAACTCAACCCCTCCCATGGTGATGACAAGCCTCATTTTTACGACAGCAGCGAACTGCCAAAAGAGCAACTGCGAATTGTGGAGCGGGATATTTATCTGCCCACCTCTAAAACCCGCTGGCGCTTTCAAGTGGCACAAGCGCGCGCCTCGCTTGATGCGCAGATAGAGACGTTGCGCGGCACCATTTTCAAAAGCTTCGCCGCTCTTGCCCTTGGCTTGATTGCCATGGTTGCTTTGCAGACGCTCTACGGTCTCTGGCCGTTGCGGCGACTGCAAGTGGCGATTGCCGAAATGCGCGCAGGCCGCGCCCGTCGCATCGAGACGCTGACACTCCCCCGCGAAGTCGAGCCTCTGGTGGTGGAGCTAAACGGTTTGCTGGAACATGATGAAAAGCAGGCGGAAGAAGCGCGCGAACATGCCGGCAATTTGGCCCATGCGCTGAAAACACCGCTGACCGTGATCCTGAATGCAGCATCAGCGGACGCCCCAGATTTGAATGAGACGGTGATCCGAGAGGCGGCGACGATGCGCCGTCAGGTAGATCACCATTTGGCCCGTGCGCGGGCCATTGGTCGGCGGGGTCATGCCCATAGCCGGGCGGATATCTGGCCAGTGCTTCAGTCGGTGGAGCGGGCCGTGGCGCGGCTTTATCCAGACATTCGGATTGACATTGCCGGTGACAAAAGCCTTGCCGCACGAATTGAGCGGCAGGATTTGGAAGAGATGCTGGGCAACCTCATTGAAAATGCTGCGAAATATGGCGGCGGGAGCGTGTTTGTAACGGCACAAAAGGCCGGGGATGTTGTCGAGCTGCTGATTGAGGATGATGGCGCAGGCATTACAGCCCAAGATCGTGACCGCCTGTTCAATCGGGGTGTCCGGCTGGACAGTTCAAAGCCGGGAACAGGCCTTGGCCTTGCGATCGTGCGCGATGTGGCAGAGCTCTATAATGGAACCATTTCACTCGAACAAAGCGAGGATATGGGCGGCTTGCTGGCCCGGCTAAGGCTCCCTCTTGCTGCCTGATGGGTGTCGCGCGGTTTAGTCCGTCCCAATCACTCCACGCAGGCTGAAATGCGTGACCAGCCGGTGTACACCCGGCAACGCTGCCAGAACTTCCCGGTGTACGCGTTCAAAACTGTCCGTCTCCGGCACTTCGGCCTTGAGCAGATAATCATATTCCCCGCTCATCAGATGCGCTTCGGCGACAAGTGGTTCGGTGCGGATGGCAGACTCAAATGATTCCATTGTCTCGCGGCGCTGATCGACCAAGGTGACAGACACGAACACAGTGGAGGGATCGCCCCGTGCATGGCGGGAAAGGCGGGCGGCATAGCCCGTGATCAAGCCGGCTTCTTCGAGCAGCTTCACGCGGCGGTGCGCCGCAGACGGGGAAAGCCCAACCTGCCCGCCCAGCCTTTCACTGGTCAGAGTGGAATCCAGCGACAGCGCGGATAAAATTTTTGCGTCAAGTGCATCCATTCGATCAAAAATCCCATATTTATGATAATAAAAAGGAATTTATCCCATTCAGGCACTCTAAATAGGTGATCTTTGCAAGCACTTCCAGCGCAATTTGCCCTATAAAATGGTCAAAGTTCAGCTGTGGAGATCGTCATGAAGATTGGGATACCAAAAGAAATCAAGGTTCATGAATATCGCGTTGGTCTGACACCGCCGTCTGTGGCGGAACTGGTCGCCGCTGGGCATGAGGTGTTTGTGGAAACAGGCGCTGGCGCTGGCATTGATTTTGACGATGCGGCCTATGCCGCTGTTGGCGCTCAGATTTTGGGCACGGCCGCAGAGGTGTTCAAAGCCGCCGATATGATCGTGAAGGTGAAGGAGCCACAAGCCCGCGAGATCGCCCTGCTCGAGGCACGCCACACCCTCTTCACCTATCTGCATCTGGCCGCTGATAAGGACCAGGCCCTTGGCCTGATGAAATCAGGGGCGACGTGCATTGCCTATGAAACAGTAACAGCACCCAACCGCTCGTTGCCGCTCTTAAAGCCCATGTCCGAAGTCGCGGGCCGCATGGCGGTGCAGGTAGGCGCGCATTATCTGGAAAAGGAACAGGGCGGCCGTGGCATTTTGCTGGGCGGTGTTCCCGGTGTCGCACCGGCCAAGGTCGCCATCTTGGGTGGCGGCGTGTCTGGCCTGAATGCTGCGCAAATGGCTGTCGGTATGCGGGCCGACGTTACGATTTACGATATCAATAATGATCGCCTGGCTGAACTCGACACCCATTTCGGCAATTCGATTAAGACGGCCTATGCGTCCAAGGCGGCCATTGCTGCGGCTGTTGCCAATGCCCATCTCGTCATCGGTGCAGTCCTTGTGCCGGGGGCCGCTGCGCCAAAGCTAGTGACGCGCGATATGCTCAAGACCATGAAGCGCGGGTCGGTTCTGGTCGACATTGCGATTGATCAGGGCGGCTGCTTTGAGACGAGCCATGCGACAACCCATGCCGACCCTGTCTTCGTGGAAGAAGGCGTCATTCATTATTGCGTCGCCAATATGCCGGGCGCTGTCGCACGCACATCTGCCTTTGCGCTCAACAATGCGACCCTGCCGTTCGCGCTGCGCATTGCCAATTTGGGGGCAGAACGCGCCATGGCCTCGGATCCGCATCTGGCCGCCGGGCTCAATGTCGCAGGCGGCGCCATCCGCCACCACGCTGTGGCAGAGGCGCTGGATCTGCCGTTCGAGGCCTAGATCTCTTCCATTTTCCCGGCGGCTTGTTTCTGCTAAACAGGGGGAATGAACGAGCGCGTTGATCGATATCTGGCCCGGATCGGCTTTTCGCCGTGAGGCATGGCGTGGCCTAGGCCGCGCCATTTGCCTTTCGCATTGCCCGTCTTCGTCGCCCGTAATGGGCCATTATCGCACAGGATCCGCCCATGCCCCGCAATTATGATATCGCTGAACTCAAGCGCCTTGACGTCGCACACCATCTCCCTGCCCAGCAGGATTATAAGCTGATTGAATCGATGGGCGGCAGCCGCATCGTGACCCATGCAGAAGGCTGTTATATTTTTGATGGCGATGGCAACCGCATATTGGATGGCATGGCGGGCTTGTGGTGCGTCAATGTTGGCTATGGCCGTGACGAACTGGCAGATGTAGCCGCGGAGCAGATGCGCGAGCTGCCTTTTTACAATACCTTCTTCAAAACCGTTACACCGCCAACGGTGTTGCTGGCCGAAAAAATCGCCAAGCTGACAGGCTATCGCCTGCCCCATATTTTCTTCAACGCCTCCGGCTCAGAAGCGAATGACACGGTGTTCCGCATGGTGCGCCATTATTGGAAGCTGAAGGGACAGCCAAAGCGTACGGTCTTCATCTCGCGCTGGAATGCCTATCATGGCTCAACCGTGGCCGGTGTGTCGCTTGGCGGGATGACGTCGATGCATGAACAGGGCAATTTGCCCGTTCCCGGCGTTGAACATGTCCGTCAGCCTTATTGGTTCAACGAAGGCCGGGATATGTCGCCAGAGGCGTTCGGCCTTGTCTGTGCCAAAGCGATTGAGGACAAGATCCTCGAAGTTGGCCCAGAAAATGTTGCAGCGTTCATCGGCGAGCCGCTTCAGGGCGCGGGCGGTGTCATCATTCCGCCTGCCAATTACTGGCCCGAGGTAGAGCGCATCTGCCGCAAATATGGCATCCTTCTTGTGTGTGATGAGGTCATTTGCGGCTTTGGGCGGACGGGCAATTGGTGGGGCCATGAAGCAATGGGCGTCTCGCCCGATATCATCGCCATGGCAAAGGGCCTGTCCTCTGGATATATGCCCATTTCTGCGACCGCCGTGTCGAAAGAAATTGTCGATGTGCTGAAAACTGGCGGCGATTTCGTTCACGGATTCACCTATTCCGGCCACCCTGTGGCGGCAGCTGTCGCGCTGCGTAACATTGAGATTATGGAGCGGGAGCATTTGATTGAGCGCACCCGTAACGAGACGGGGCCTTATCTGGCCAAGGCATTGGCGACGCTCAATGATCATCCCTTGGTTGGGGAAACGCGCTCGGTTGGCCTGATTGGTGCTGTGGAAATTGTCGCGGATAAGGTCAGCGGCGCGCGCTTTGGTGGGGCTGAAGGAACAGCAGGGCCGATGGTGCGTGATTTGTGCATTGAAAACGGCCTTATGGTGCGCGGCATTCGCGATACGATTGTTATGTGCCCGCCGCTCATCATCACAACCGAACAGATTGACGCGATGATTTCGATCATTCGTCTGGCGCTTGATTTAGCCGCTCCAAAATTGACGACTGCTTAACCAACGTTGCGATAACAACCGGGGATGGTGTCCCCGGTTCTGCGCAAACAGCATATCTTGATCGTCTTTGGCACCCGGCCAGAGGCGATCAAGATGGTTCCCGTTGTTCAGGCGCTAAAGGCGCAGCCGGGCATCCGCGCAACGCTGTGCGTGACGGCGCAACACCGCAAAATGCTGGATCAAGTATTGAGCATTGCAGGTTTGACGCCCGACATTGATCTGGATCTGATGCTTCCCAACCAGTCATTGGGGGATCTTTTGGCGCGC